>NZ_JBSGJR010000088.1:0-16321 GCF_053605645.1 Micromonospora sp. NPDC003776 | reverse complement strand
GACCAGCCGCCGGGCGCCGGGGCGCCGCGGGCCCAGCCGGTCGCCGGGGACGCCCACCCGCTGCCGGTACGGGCCAGGTCGTCCTGCTGACCCGTCCCGTCGCCGTGCTCTCCCGGGGTGGCGGCTCCGGGTTGCCCTGATTCAGTCACCGCGCGCTCCTTGGTCGCCCCCGCTGAGGCTACCGTGTGGTGACAGTGGCGATAAGTTACAGCGGCGGGCCAATTCCGGGACGGGTTCACGAACCCCGACCGGTTCGGGTGATAAGTGCCGGCTCGTACGAAGAAACTCGGAGGTTCCCATGACCGCTGTGGGGAACGGTGCACAGACCGCCGGCCGGCCCACCCGCCTGCCCCGTTCGGCGCGGCGCAAGCAGCTGCTCGCGGCCGCGCAGGAGGTGTTCGTCGCGCAGGGCTACCACGCCGCCGCGATGGACGACATCGCCGAGCGGGCGGGAGTCTCCAAGCCCGTGCTCTACCAGCACTTCCCGGGCAAGATGGAGCTCTACCTGGCGCTGCTGGACACGCACTGCGACGCCATCGTGGCGAAGGTGCACGACGCGATGCGCGGCACCAACGACAACAAGGAGCGGGTCAGCGCCTCGGTGCGCGCGTACTTCGACTTCGTCGACCACGAGAGCGAGGCCTTCCGGCTGGTCTTCGAGTCGGACCTGCGCAACGACCCGGCGGTCCGGCAACGGGTCGAACGGGTCGAGCAGGGCTGCATCGCCGCGATCACCGACACCATCATCTCGGACACCGGCGTCAGCCGGGCGCACGCCGAGCTGCTCGCCTCCGGGCTGGTCGGGGCGGCGGAGACGGCCGCCCAGTTCTGGCTGGCCCGGGGCCGGCAGGTGCCCAAGGCGGAGGCGGAGGCGCTGGTCGCCGCCCTCTCCTGGCGGGGCATCGCCAGCTTCCCGCTGCAAGGTGAGTCAGCCTGAACATCGGGCCCGCAGATCGGATAGCCTTCCCACGGCGGCTTTTTCGCCCCAGTTGAGGAGGCACTGTGGAGGTCAAGATCGGCGTGCAGTACGCGCCGCGGGAGCTGGTCCTGGAGAGCGCTCAGTCGCCGGCCGAGATCGAGCAGATCGTGACCGATGCCATCGCCAAGGGCGAGGGCACCCTCTCCCTGACCGACGAGAAGGGCCGGCGGGTCATCGTGCCGGTCACCAAGGTCGCCTACGTCGAGGTCGCCGAGGCCTCGCCCCGCGCGGTCGGGTTCACCGTCCGCTGATTCCGCGCCGGGCCGTCGTGGCGGGGCGCCCGCCACGACGGTGCCGGGCTCAGTTGTTCAGCCCCGCGGCGGTCATCCGCGCGGTGTGCGCGTCGGTCAGCGGGCGAACCTGCGCCGGCACGTCCACCCCCTGCCGACGGCCGATCAGCGCGGTCAGCGCGCCCCGGTCCGCGGCGGCGACCCGACCGGCCTGGGAGAGCGCCTCCCCGACCAGCCGGCGTGCCCACATGGAGAGCCGGTTGGCCACCCGGGGGTCGGCGGCGATGGCCGCCCGGATCTCGGCGGCGGCGAACTCGGCGTACCGCGAGTCGTGCAGCACGTCCAGGACGAGCCGGCGGTCGGGGTCCGCGAGCCCGTCGGCGATCTCCCGCAGGAAGTCGTCGGTGATCGCGTCCCCCACGTACGCCTTGGTCACCGCCTCGGGCCAGTCCTTCGGCTCGGTCGAGTCGTGGTACGCCTCCAGCGCCTCGGCGTACCGGCCCATGGCGTCGTCAGGGGTGCCGCCGAGGGCGGTGATCCGGTCCGCGATCCAGCGGTAGTGCGCGATCTCGGCGGCCGCCATCTCGCACAGCGCCGCCCGGCGGCGCAGGTCCGGGGCGAGGCGGGCATCGGCGGCGAGCCGGTCGAAGGCGAGCAGTTCGCCGTACGCGACCAGGCCGAGCAGGTCGACCACGGCGGGATCGGGGGCGGACACCAGGGCAGGCTACCGCCGAGATGATCTGTGGTCCAGCTCACATCAATCACCCCCGGCCGCCGACCGGTCACCCGGAATCAGGACTCCTTGAGGGTGGTTCAGGTAGGATGAGACAGTTGCCGTGGGCACCGATTCGGTCAGTTCACCTGATCAGCACCGGTCCCCGGCGCGCGTGCGGCCCGGTCCGGCTCGGCGTACCGCCCCCGACCGTGTGGCCCGCGCCATACCGACCGCGCCCTGAGGACATGAGGGGCGCACCACGAGAGGGCACCCCCAAATCCATATGAGCGAGCAGATTCAAGGCCAGCCGCTGGCCCCCACCGCTCCGGTCCGTCCGGAAGCTCCCACTTTCGCCGCGCTCGGCGCCCGACAGGAGACCGTCGAGGCCCTGGCCGCCGCCGGCATCAACCGCGCCTTCGCCATCCAGGAGTACGCGCTGCCGATCGCGCTGCGCGGCGTCGACCTGATCGGCCAGGCGCCGACCGGCACCGGCAAGACCCTCGGTTTCGGCATCCCGCTGCTGGAGCGGGTCTTCGCCCCCTCCGAGGGAAGTGACGGCGTGCCCCAGGCGCTGGTCGTCGTACCCACCCGTGAGCTGGGCATCCAGGTCGCCAAGGACCTGGATGCCGCCGGTCGCACCCGGGGCGTCCGGGTGCTGCCGATCTATGGCGGCGTGGCCTACGAGCCGCAGATCGAGGCGCTGCGCAAGGGCGTCGAGATCCTGGTCGGCACCCCCGGTCGCCTGATGGACCTGCAGAAGCAGAAGCACCTGCGGCTCGACCGGGTACGCGCGCTCGTCCTCGACGAGGCGGACCGGATGCTCGACCTGGGCTTCCTGGACGACGTCGAGAAGATCCTGGCGATGCTGCCGGAGGACCGGCAGACCATGCTCTTCTCGGCCACCATGCCGGATCCGATCGTCGCGCTCTCCCGGCGCTTCCTGCGCCGGCCGGTGACCATCCACGCCGGGCACACGGCGGAGACCGGCCCGAACCCGCAGACCAAGCAGCTGGCCTACCGCACCCACTCGATGAACAAGGTCGAGATCGTGGCGCGGATTCTCCAGGCGGAGGGGCGGGGCCTGACCATGATCTTCACCCGCACCAAGCGGGCCGCCGACCGGGTCGCCGAGGACCTCGACTTCCGCGGCTTCGCGGTCGCGGCCGTGCACGGCGACCTGGGCCAGGGCGCCCGGGAGCGGGCACTGCGGGCGTTCCGCGCCGGCAAGATCGACACCCTGGTCGCCACCGACGTGGCGGCCCGCGGCATCGACGTCACCGGGGTCACCCACGTCATCAACTACGACTGCCCCGAGGACCAGGACACCTACACCCACCGGATCGGTCGTACCGGCCGGGCGGGCGCGACCGGGGTGGCGGTGACCTTCGTCGACTGGGACGACATGCCCCGTTGGCGGATCATCGACAAGACCCTCGGTCTCGACATGCCCGAGCCGCCGGAGACGTACCACACCTCCCCGCACCTCTACACCGACCTGGAGATCCCCACCGACATCAGCGGCACCCTGCCGACCGCGGAGCGCACCCGCGCCGGGCTGTCCGCGGAGGTCGAGGAGGACCTGGGCGGCGGCCGGTCGCGGCGGGGCGAGCGGGGCGCACGGCGCGGCGACGGCCGGGGCCGGGAGCGCGACCGGGGCCGCCGGGGCGACTCCGCCGCGACGCCGGCCGACGAGGGCGACACCGCCGCCGAAACCGCCGGCGCCGAAGAGGGCACCCGGACCCCGCGTCGCCGCCGGCGTCGCCGGGCCGGCGAGGTGGTCGCGGGCGAGCAGCCGACCGCGGTGATCTCCGACGGGGCTGGCGCCGAGCCGGCCGCCGCGTCCGCCGCCGACGGCGAGTCGGCGGCCAAGCCGCGCCGCCGCCGGCGCCGTCGTGGTGGCGGCGGTTCGGGCGCCGGTACGCCGGCCGAGGCGACCGCGGACTGATCCTGCGAGACCTGACGTCCCTCGCGCCGCAGCTCGGCACGGGGGACGTCTCGTCTGCGCCGCCGGGGGCCCGTCCTCGCCGCTGGGCGCCGATGGGGAGGGGGAAAGCTCCCGGCCGCCTTTGCTCTGCTTCAGCCCACGCAACACTTTTCGGCCGTGGGTGTTGCCTCCGTTGAAGCAGAGCAAAGGTGATTCAGGGGGTGCCGCCCGATGCGCGGACAGCCGGTCACCGGCTTCATCCGGAGCAGGAACGGCCGGTCGCGGGGCGTCGCCCGGAGCAGGCAGCGTGGTCCCCGAAAGCACGGGCGGCCGGCGGCGGGCCGGGACCTCGCCCCGGACCCGGAACAGCACGACCAGGATCGGCCGGCGGGGGCGCCCCGGCGGCCGGGAAGGATGATGGAGCGATGCCGGAACCGCTGGACGCCGCCCTGACCGAGGTGCGGGCGCTGCTGCTCGACCCCGCCCTGACCCGGGCGGTCGCCGCCGGCCGACGCCGTGGTCACCGCCCTTCCGTGGTCCGGGCCGAGCTGCGCCCGGTCACCCTCAAGGCCGGTACCCGGCTGCAGATCTCCACCTCGGACGGCGCCCGGCCGTACACCCGGAACGTGGCGCCCGGCGCGGAGGCCGGCGCGGCGGTCGACGAACTGCTCGCCGAGCCCTTCGGCAACTGGCACGTCGAGACGGCGGACACCACGCTCCAGCTCCGGGTGACCAAGTCGGGCGAGGCGCAGGTGCACCGGGCGGCGGCGAGCCGTCCCGCCCCGGAGCCGGGCGGTCACGACCGGGCCAAGGACTGGCTGCTGGACCCGGGTGACCCACTCTTCGCCGAGATCGGCGGCTCGGCAGCCAAGCGCCGCCAGGTCGACGCCTTCCTGCGGGCGCTGGCGGCGACCCTGCCGGACGACCTCACCGGGCCGTTGCGGGTGGTCGACCTGGGCTGCGGCAACGCCTACCTGACCTTCGCGGCGTACCGCTATCTCGCCCAGCTTGGGCTGAAGGTCGAGCTGGTCGGCGTGGACGTCCGGGAGGACCAGCGCCGGCGCAACACCGAGCTGGCCGAGCGGCTGGGCTGGGCGGACCAGGTCCGGTTCGTGGCCGGCACCATCGCCGACGCCGTGGTCGAGCCGGCGCCCGACCTGGTGCTGGCGCTGCACGCCTGCGACACCGCGACCGACGAGGCGCTGGCCCGCGCGGTCCGGTGGGGTGCCCGCTGGGTGCTGGCCGCCCCGTGCTGCCACCACGACATCGCGGCCCAGGTGCGGTCCCGTCCCGCGCCCGCGCCGTACGAGCTGCTCACCCGGCAGGGCATCCTGCGGGAACGGTTCGCGGACGTGCTGACCGACGCGCTCCGGGCGGGGCTGCTCCGGCTGCACGGATACCGGACCGAGGTGGTGGAGTTCGTCGACTCCGCGCACACCCCGCGCAATCTGCTCATCCGCGCCCGCCGGACCGCCGGCGCGCCGACCCCCGACCAGCGCGCCGAGTACCGGGAGCTGACCGGCCAGTGGGGCGTCACGCCGCGGCTGGAGACGCTGCTCCGCGGGTAGTTGACGCGGGACAAGCGAACGGTCCCGGCCACGGGACCTTCCGACCGATCAGTCAGTTGCTTCGACGCCCCGTCGTACTAACCTCTTAAGGCGCACCGTCCGGTGCGCCGGCCGGGAAGGATGACCCTCCAGGGATGGGTTCGGCAGAGGTTTCGCCACAGATGGCCTTCGCGCGCTTCGTCCGGCGCGCCATCGACGACGCCCGCGAGGAGCGCGGCTGGACGGTGACCGACCTGGCCACGCACACCGGCGTGGGGCGGTCGACCGTGTTCCGGTGGCTGGCCGGCGACTGGCAGGACTATCCCGAGCTGGCCAAGGTCCGGGGCTTCTGCGCCGCCCTCGATCTGCCGGTGGCGGCCGCCTTCCGCGCTCTCGGCCTGCCCGACGCCGGTCCGGTCCCCCGCCGTCGCGGCGGCGAGGACGCCCCGGTGGAGGCGGACGTACGGGTGATCCTGGAGCGGCTGGCCGACCCGACCGTGCCCGCGGAGGAGAAGCACCACATCCGCGACCTGCTCCGCTATCTGGCCCGCCGGCCGGTCCGCCGGGCGGGCTGACCGCTCAGCCCACGACCAGGGTGAACTCGGCGGTGCGCACCACCCCGCCGACCTGGAAGTCGAGGAACATCCGGTAGCGGCCCGGCCCGGGCACCGTCGTCCAGAACGTCACCGTGCCCGACTCGGCCTGCGGCCCGGGATGCACGTGCAGGTAGCCCAGATCCCCCTCGCGCAGCGCGACCAGGTGCCCGTACGCGCCGAGGTAGCGTTCCAGCGCGGCCGGTCCGCCGCCGGCCGTGACGGTGAACCGCACCGGCACGGCCTCTCCCGGCTTCGGGCTGCCCTGGTAGCCGACGGTGAACCGTTCGACCGTGGTCGAGACGGCCGGCGCCGGCAGCGGCCGGGGCGCGTACGGGCCGGCGACGGCCAGGTCGACGCCGAGCGTGGCGGCGGTCTGCCGGCCGTCGTCGGCGACCACGGTGAAGTCGGCGTACGCCCGCCAGACACCGGCCGTGGTCAGGGTCAGCGGCACCGACCAGGTGCCGTCGGGCGCCATGGTCGGGTGCAGGTGCTGGTAGCCGGTGAGATCCCGGCGCACCACGATGAGGTGCATCGGCTTGTCGTGCACGACGGCGAAGCGGGTGGCCGGGCGGCGCCGCTCGTCCTGGATCTGGAACCGCAGCTCACCGGCCCGGCCGACGGGAAACTCCACGGTCGACGGGGCGAGCGTCCAGCCGCCCGAGTTGATCGAGAGGCCGGCCGCGTCCGCGCCGCCGGCCTGGGTGACGTCGGCCCCGCCGTGCGGGTGGGCACCGGTGCCCGGGGTGTGGGTGTGCCCGGCGGCCTCCGCCGGGACGCCGCCGGGGGCGGCGGCCGGCGCCGGGTTGAGCCGGCCGAGGCCGAAGCCGAGCAGCACGGCGAGGACCAGACCGCCCACCACGAGGGCGAGCCGGAGCGTGCCCCGGTCCACCCCGAGGGGCGCGCCGGGACCGGCCGGCGACGCCGACGCGACCGGGGACGATTCCGGCGCGGCGGGCGACGGCTCAGGCAACGCCGCCGGCCAGGTCGTAGCCCGCCTCGTCGACGGCGGCCCGGACGGACTCGACCGGCAGCGGCTCGGCGCTGGTGACCGTGGCCGTGCCGGCCGCCAGGTCGACCCGGACCTCCTCGACGCCGGGGAGGGCGGAGAGCTCGTCGGTCACCGCCCGCACGCAGTGCTCGCAGGTCATCCCGGTGACGGTGTACGTCTGGACGACGGGTCGCTGCTCGGTCATGGGACCACGGTACCGGCGGGCGCCGTACCGGCCCGCGGACGGTCCGTGACCGTGGCGACGCTCGCAATCCGACCGGCCCGGGAACTTTCCCGGCGGGCGGCACGACAACGTCAGCGCGACCCGGGGCCCCGGCGAGGACGACCTCAGCCGGCGACCGCGAGGGCCAGCGGCAGGACGTCGGGGGCGCCGGCCCGGCGCAGCAGCCGGGCCACCATGGTCATGGTCCAGCCGGAGTCGACCAGGTCGTCCACGAGCAGCACCGGCCCGTCCAGGCCGGCCAGGGCGTCGGCCAACTCGTCGGGCAGGACGAAGGCGTCGTGCAGGGCGCGTACCCGCTGGGCGCTGTTGCCACGCGGCCCGCCCCCGGCCGACGGCCC
Source organism: Micromonospora sp. NPDC003776 (assembly GCF_053605645.1). Lineage (NCBI taxonomy): Bacteria > Bacillati > Actinomycetota > Actinomycetes > Micromonosporales > Micromonosporaceae > Micromonospora > Micromonospora sp. NPDC003776. Next base: position 8,760 of record NZ_JBSGJR010000088.1, on the reverse strand, counting down.
GGTCGGCGTGACCCGGCCGAGCAGCGGCAGCCGGCCCACGGCGGCGATCCGATCAGCGAGCGAGCCGACCAGCGCCGGGTGGGTGCGCGAGCCGACCGCGACCACCCCGACCGGGCGGCGCGGCCACGGGTCGTCGCCGTGCGCCCACGCCTTCAGCACCTCGACCACGGCCGCCGCCACGTCGTCCGGCACCGGAGCGTCCGCCGTGTCCGGGCCGACCAGGCCGCGCAGCCGCCCGCCCCAACCGAGATCGGAGAGCCGCCCCACGGCCCGCCCGGGCAGCGCCTGCTCCGCCGGAGGGATGCGTCCCTTCAGCGGTACGCCGACCGCGTCGAGGCCGGTCGGCCAGAGCTTCTTCGGCGGGATCTCCACGCCGGGGCGGCCGAGGAAGGTCTGCGCGGCGGTCAGCGCGGCGTCGGAGACCTCGGCGGTGAAGAGCGGGCCGGCGCAGTTGTCGCAGCGACCGCAGTCGCCCGCCCCGGCGTCGTCCAGGCACTCCCGCAGGTAGCGCAGCCGGCAGGCGGGCGTGGCCGCGTACTCCCGCATGGCCTGCTGCTCCGCGGTGCGTGCCTGGGCGACGCGGCGCAACCGGGCCTCGTCGTAGACCCAGGGCGCGCCGGTGGCGAGCCAGCCGCCGCGGACCCGGCGGACCGCGCCGTCCACGTCGAGCACCTTGAGCATCAGCTCCAGCCGGGCCCGGCGCAGGTCGACGATCGGTTCGAGGGCCTGGGTGGAGATCGGCCGGTCCGGATGCAGTGCCGCCAACACCGCCCGGACCTGCTCCTCGGGCGGGAAGGCGAGCGAGGCGAAGTAGCGCCAGATGGCCGCGTCCTCGACGCCGGGCAGCAGCAGCACCTCGGCGTGTTCGACGGCCCGGCCGGCGCGCCCGACCTGCTGGTAGTAGGCGATCGGCGAGGGCGGGGCGCCGAGGTGCACCACGAAACCGAGGTCCGGCTTGTCGAAGCCCATGCCGAGCGCGCTGGTGGCGACCAGCGCCTTGATCTTGTTGTCGAGCAGGTCCTGCTCGGCCGCGCGCCGGTCCGCGTCCTCGGCCTGCCCGGTGTACGCCGCCACCGACCAGCCCCGAGCCCGCAGGGACTCCGCGGTCTCGCCGGCCGCCGCCACGGTGAGGGTGTAGATGATGCCGGACCCGGGGAGCCGGTCCAGGTGGTCGGCGAGCCACGCCAGCCGGTGCGCCGGGCTGGGCAGGTCGACCACGCCCAGACGCAGCGACTCCCGGTCCAGCGTCCCCCGCAGCACCAGGGCGTCACCCAACTGCTCGGCCACGTCCTGGGTGACCCGGGCGTTGGCGGTGGCGGTGGTGGCCAGCACCGGCGTCCGCTCCGGCAGTTCGGCGAGGAAGGTACGCAGCCGCCGGTAGTCGGGCCGGAAGTCGTGCCCCCAGTCGGAGACGCAGTGCGCCTCGTCCACCACCAGGAGTCCGGTGGTGGCGGCGAGTTTCGGCAGCACGCCGTCCCGGAAGTCCGGGTTGTTGAGCCGTTCCGGGCTGATCAGCAGCACGTCCACCGCCCCGGCGTGGATCTCGGCGGTGATCTCGTCCCACTCGTCCAGGTTGGCCGAGTTGATGGTGCGGGCCCGGATGCCGGCCCGGGCCGCCGACTCGACCTGGTTGCGCATCAGCGCCAGCAGCGGCGAGACGATCACCGTCGGGCCGTGCTCGCCGCCCTCGCGCAGCAGCGCGGTGGCGACGAAGTAGACCGCCGACTTGCCCCACCCGGTGCGCTGCACGCAGAGCACCCGGCGCCGGTCCACGACGAGGGCCTCGATGGCCCGCCACTGGTCCTCACGGAGCCGGGCGTGGTCGCCCGCCAGCCGGCGCAGCACCGCCTCGGCCCGCTCCCGTACGGTCGCCCGATCCTGGCTCATCCGGCATTTCTACCAGGCGCGCCGGCCCCGGCCGCCGTCACGAGGACGGCGGCGGCAGGAAGAGCAGCACCTCGCGGAGCGGATCGGTCACGGTTGGCGGCAGCAGGCAGCGGCCGGCCAGCTCCTCCATCGAGGCGTACGGGCCGCGCACGCGCCGGTCAAGCATCAGGTGCTGCGCCTGCGTCGGGCTCAGCCCGGGCAGCCCGGTGATCACCTGATCCGGCACGGCGTTGATGTCGACCAGGCCGCCGTCGTCGTACGCCCGGGGCAGGTCGGGACGGCCGATGCCCAGCTCCCGGCGCGCAGTCGGGTAGTGGTAGAGCAGGTAGCGGGCATGCTCCCGGCGCACCCGGCGATCGTCCGCCAGGGGCCGGCGACGCCAGCGTGCGCCGAGCCAGCCGAGCAGCCAGCCGTTGAGCAGCACGGCGTGCACCACGCCGACCATCCAGGTGATCAGCCAGACGGTGATCACGAACCCCTCGAGGTTGGACACCTCCTCCGTCTCGCTGTTGCCGACGATGCCCAGGAAGGTCCCCGCCGTGATCAGGTAGTAGGCCGCCGCGAGGCCGTTGCGCCAGCTCCGCCGCCAGATCGCGTACAGGAGCACCACCAGCCAGGTGAGCAGGCCGAAGGAGGCGAGGGCGGTGAGCGCGGCCAGCACGGTGGCGCCGACGCTCACCCAGCGGGGCAGGCCGGGCCGCGGCACGGCAGGCGCCGGCGACGGCGCGTCCTCCGGCCAGCCCTGCGCCGGCCCGCCGGTGCCGACCGGCGGCAGCCAGCCGGCCGGCGGCGGCACCGGTCCGGCACCCCGGTCCGACGGCACCAGCGGTGCGGCGGACACGGCCGCGGGCGGGGATGCGGGGGGCACGGGCACGGGCACGGATGCGGCGGCGCCTTCGGGTGCCGGGGGAACCGCGGCGATGGCCGACTCGACGAGACGCGCCCCCTGGGCCGGCACGGCCGGGGTCGCGGGCGGCGCGGTGGGCGCGGACTCCGCCGGCAGCAGCGTGGGGTCCGAGCGGAGGATCCGCCCGTGCAACCCCTGGAGCACCTCGCCCGGCTCGATGCCGTACTCCTCGCGAAGCAGTCCGGCGAACTCCCGGTACGCGGCGAGCGCCTCGGCCTGCCGGCCACTGCGGTAGAGCGCCAGCATGAGCTGCTGGCGCAGCCGTTCGCGGACGGGGAACTCGCGGACCAGCTCGACCAGTTCGCCGACCAGTTCGCCGTGCCGCCCGCTGGCCAGTTCCAGCTCGACGCGGGTCTCCAGGGCGACGGCGCGCAGTTCGACCAGCCGGTGCCGGGCGGCCTCGAAGAACGGTCCGGCGAAACCGGTGAACGGCTCGCCCTGCCACAGGTCCAGGGCGGCGGTCAGCTCCGCCAGCGCCTCGGACGTACGCCCCGCCGCGTTCCCCTGCCGGGCCCGGTGCACCCCGCGCTCGAAGCGGACCGCGTCCACCGCCTCCGGCGGGACCCGCAGCAGGTAGCCGGCGTCGGTCAGGGTCAACACCTGCCCCGGCGTACGCGGCGACCGCTCGGGTTCGAGCACCCGGCGCAGTCCGGCGACGTACTTCTGCACCACGTTGGGGCCGTTCGCGGGCGGCTCCTCGGGCCAGACCGCGTCGACGATCTGCCCGGTGGGCACCGGGCGGCCGGGGGCGAGCAGCAGCACGGCCAGCACGGCCCGCTGCTTGCCCGGACCGAGGTCCAGCGGGCGGTCGGCGTACCAGGCGCGCTGCGGACCGAGGAGCGCGAACCGCAGCCGCGGCGGCTCGGGCCGGTCCGGGCCCGGCGGCACCTGCGTTCCTGACATGCGAGTTTCCGCTCCTGACGCCCCCGACGTGGCCGGACGGCGGGGCCCGGCAGTCGGACCGCAGCATATCGGCAGCCGAACCGCCGTGGCCGCCCGCAGCATCGTCATCGGCAGAGGCCACGGATCGAGAAAGAGAACAACGATGACACAGGCAACGGGCAGCACCCGGACCGTCCGACGGACGATGGGCACGGTCGCGGCCGTGCTGGCCGCCACCACCCTGCTCGCCGGTTGCGGACCGAAGAGCGACCCGGCCGCCGAGCCGGGAACGCGTCCGGCCGCCAGCCCGAGCGCCGACCCGAAGCAGGCGCTCCTCGCCGCCGTTCCGGACGAGCGCGCGGGGGCCTTCCGGTTCACCGGGAAGGACTCGTCGGGGGACATGAGCGGGCGGATCGACCCGGCGTCGAAGGCCATGGAGATGAACATGGTCGCGCCGCCGGACAAGGACGGCATCACCTCGAAGATGTCGTTCCTGATCATCGAGGACAAGGTCTGGATGAAGGCGAAGTTCAGCGGCCACCCGGGCCTGCCGAAGTTCCCCGACAAGTGGATGGCGCTGGACAAGGCCAAGCTCACCGACGGCGACGGCGTGCCCCGCTACGACGGCGCGGACCAGGGCAACGCCGGCCCGCTGATCGACGCGGCCACCTCCGTCGAGCAGCAGGGCCCCGGGCGGTACGCCGGGTTCATCGACGTGACCGGCGGCGAGGCGGCCAAGGCGCTGGACGACGGCGAGGCGGCGGCGCTCGGTGAGGCGGGCCGGCACGTCCCCTTCACCGCCCAGGTGGGGCCGGACGGGCACCTCACCTCGCTGGTGCTCTCGGTGCCGGCAGCCGGGAAGCGGAAGGCGTACCGGTACGTCGTGAGCTACGCCGACTTCGGCAGCACCCCGAAGATCGCCGTGCCGACCGGGAGCGCGGTGACCAAGGCGCCGTCCCTGGCGTACGAGCTGCTGAACAGCTGATCCACGACCGGGCGGGGGCGGCGGCCACACGGGGGGCCGCCGCCCCTGCGTCAGCGGCCGAGGACGGAGCCGCCGTTGACGCCGAGGACCTGGCCGGTGACGTAACCGGCGTCGGGGCCGGCCAGGTAGCGGACGGCCGCCGCGATGTCGTCCGGTACGCCGGCCCGGCCGACCAGGGTGGCCGCGACCCGCTTGGCGTGCCCCTCCGGCGTCATCCGGTCGCCGAAGAACTCGGTCTCGGCGACGTACCCGGGGCTGACCACGTTGGCCGTGATCCCCTCCGGGCCGAGCTGGGCGGCCAGGTCGTACGCCCAGCCGTGCAGCGCCGCCTTGGCCGCCGAGTACGGCCCGGCCCCGCCCCGCTGGGCGGCGATCGAGCTGATCAGGAGCACCCGGCCGCCCGGCCGGCGCAGGGCGGGCAGCAGCGCCTCGGTGAGCAGGACGGCGGTGAGCACGTTGGCGTCCAGGTTGGCCCGCCACCAGGCCGCCACATCGGGCAGCGTCTCCGTCGGTCCACCCAGGTAGCCGCCGGCGTTGTTCACCACGACGTCGACGGTCCGCTCCCCGATCGCCTCGACCACGCCGGTGAGCTGGGCGGGGTCGGTCAGGTCGGCGGTGACCGCGCTGACCGCGGACGGCCGGTCACACTCCGCCGAGATCCGCCCGGCGGTCTCCAGCAGCACCTCCGCCCGCCGCCCCACGATCAGCACCTCGAACCCGTCGAGCACGAGCCCCTTGGTGACGGCCGCCCCGATCCCGGTCCCGCCCCCACTGACCACCGCGAACCGACTCTCCCCCATGCCTTTCCCCTTCCGCGTTGATCAAGGAGTTTGCGTCATCCTACGGCCGAATCCCGACGCAAACTCCTTGATCAACAGCGAGGGGGCGGGGGTCAGCGGCGGTGAGGGAGGGCGGTGAGGAGGGGGTGGAGGCGGGAGCGGAGGCTGGCCAGGCCGCCGGGGAAGAAGTACACGGCCAGGATGAAGACGGTGCCGAGGACGAACAGCGGTTGGCTCAGGGGGCGGCTGAGGAACGCCGGGAGGCCGTTGACCGCCTCGCTCGTGCCGAAGGCCGTCAGGCGGTGGTCCAGGTACATGTAGAGGATGCCGCCCAGGACCGGGCCCCAGCGGGTGCCCGGACCGCCGAGCACCACCATGACCAGCAGCGACAGGGTCAGCTCGGATGAGGTCACGTGCGGGCTCGCCCCGCCCACGATCAGGCAGTAGACCGCCCCGCCGGCGCTCGCCAGCCCGCCGGCCAGGGTGAACGCGACCAGCTTGAACCGGTACGGGTCGAGCCCGAGCACCCCGATCCGCCGCTCGTCGTCGCGCAGCCCGGCCAGCACCCGCCCGGTCGGCGAGCCGCTCACCCGGTGCACCACGAGGACCACCAGGGCCAGGTACGCCAGCGCGAGCCAGTAGAGGTTGACCGTGTTGGCGACCCCGACCAGCGCCGACGGCAGCCCGGACACGTCCAGCGGCAACCCCTCCTCGCCGCCGGTGAGCCCGCCGAAGTTCCGGGCCACCAGGATCGCCCCGACCTGGGCGAAGGCCAGCGTCACCATGGCGAACGCGATGCCGACCGTACGCAGCGCGACCGCACCGAGCAGCGCGGCGAGGATCGTCCCGCCGACGACGGTGAACAGCGCCGCCTCCCACAGCGGCAGCCCGGCCTTGGTGACCAGGATGTCGGTGCCGTAGACGCCGGCGGCGAAGTAGAGCGCGTGCCCGAAGGAGAGCATCCCGGTCCGGCCGAAGAGCAGGTCGTAGCCGGCGGCCAGCCCGCCGAAGACCAGGCAGATGGCGAGCAGTTGCAGGGTGCCCGGCGAGTTCAGCGGCCCCTCGAAGATCCCCGGCAGGTTGACCGTCGAGTACGGCAGGATCGCCGCCACCACCAGCGCGACCAGCGGCAGGTACGGGCGCAGCCCGTGCCAGCGGGCGGGCCCGGGGGTCAGCTCGTCGGGCACCTGCGCCGGGGGCGCGTCGACCACCGAGTTGGTCATGCGGTTGCCACCTTTCCGGCCAGGCCCTGCGGACGCAGCAGCAGCACCACGGCGAGCAGCCCGACCACGCAGATGTCGCCCAGCCCGGAGGTGCCGTAGTAGTTGACGAACTGTTGCAGCAGCCCCACCGCGACCGCCGCGTACGCGGACCCGACGACCGAGCCCATCCCGCCGATGACCACCACGATGAACGCGAAGATCAGCAGCGAGCCGCCCTGCCCGGGCGAGACGGTGCCGAAGTAGACCCCGCCGAGCGCGCCGGCCAGCGCGGCGGCGGCCCCGCCGATCGCGAAGACCAGGGTGAACGCCTTGCGCACGTCGATGCCGAGCGCGGTCACCATCTCCCGGTTCTCCACCCCGGCCCGGATGACCAGGCCGTACCGGGTGAACCGCAGGAAGGCGAGCAGCGCGCCGAGCACCACCACCGCGGCGATGATCAGGAGCAGCAGGGCGTTGGACACCTTGGCGCCGAGGATCGAGGTGACCTCCCGGGTCCAGGCCGGGCGGTCGAACGGATGCGCGTCGGCACTCCAGGTCGCCTGGAGCAGCGCCACCCCGGCCAGCGACAGGCCGACGGTGACCAGCACCTGCTCGATGGTGCGGGAGTAGAGCGGCCGGATCAGCACCAGCTCGACAAGCACCGCCACCAGCACGCCGGCCACCACGCCGAAGGCGACCGCCAGCACGAACCCGAACCCGTCGGGGCCGGCGCCGGGCAGGTTTCCGACCGCCCACCAGGTCCCGTACGCCCCGACGCCGAGGAAGAGGCCGTGCGCGAAGTTGAGTACGTCGGCCAGACCGAAGACCAGGGAGAGCCCGGACGCGACCAGGAAGTAGAGCGCTGCCACGCCGAGCCCGGTCAGCGTCAGCAGGATGACCGTGTTCACGCGTGCACCTCTCCCGAGCCGACGCCGAGCAGCGACTTGGTCAGCGCGGTCTCCAGCAGCAGTTCCTGGGCGTTGCCCGTCCAGGCCACCTTGCCGGCGGAGAGCACCACAGCGTCCCGCGCCAGCCGCCGTACCACCGCCAGGTTCTGCTCGACCAGCAGCACCGGCACGGATTCGGCCACCCGTTCCAGCACCTCCGCCACCTCGGTCACCACCTTCGGCGCCAACCCCTTGGTCGGCTCGTCGACCAGCAGCAGCCGGTTGTCGTTGAGCAGCACCCGGCCGATCGCGAGCATCTGCTGCTGCCCGCCGGAGAGCGAACCGGCCCGTTGCCGTCCGCGCCGGTCCAGCTCGGGGAAGAGCGCGAAGACCTTGTCGTACGCCGGCGTGGTGCCCCGCCGTTCGGCGAGCCGCAGGTTCTCCGCGACGGTGAGCGCGGCGAAGACGCAGCGGTCCTCCGGCACGTAGCCGAGGCCGCCGCGGACCAGCCGGTGGGTGGGGCGGGCCAGCAGGCTCTGCGCGCCCATCCGGATCGTGCCGCGGACCTCGCCGTTGCGGGGGGTCAGGCCGACGATCGCGCGCAGCGTGGTGGTCTTGCCGACGCCGTTGCGACCGAGCAGCACGGTCACCCCGGTCGGCGCGACGTCGAACGACACGCCCTGGAGGATGTGCAGCCCGGCGATCCGCACCGACAGGTTCTCCACGCTGAGAACGGGTTCACTCATAGCGACTCCCCCAGGTACGCCTCCTGGACGGTGGCGTTGGCCATCACCGTGTCCGGGGTGTCGCAGGCCAGCAGCGCGCCGTGGTGCATCACGGCGATCCGGTCGGCCAGTTCCAGGATCACGTCCATGTGGTGCTCCACCATGAGCACCGACCGGCCGCTGTCGCCGGTCAGTGACTTGATGACGCTGACCAGCTCGGGCACGTCCTCGGCGCTGACCCCGGCCATCGGCTCGTCGAGCAGCATCACCCGGGGCTCGCCGGCGAGCAGCAGGGCGATCTCCAGCTTCCGCTTCTCGCCGTGGGCGAGGGTCCCGGCCAGCGCCGTACCCCGGTGGTGCAGGCCGACCCGGTCCAGCGCCGCGTCGGGGGGGGGGGGGGGCCGCCCCGGCGGCGCCGGCCCCCCCCCCCCCCCCCCCCCGCCCCCCCCCCCCCCCCCCGGCGGCGGCCCCCCCCCCCCCGCGCCCGCCCCCCCCCCGCCCCCACC
>NZ_JBSGJR010000087.1:0-16520 GCF_053605645.1 Micromonospora sp. NPDC003776 | reverse complement strand
GGCCACTCCCCGGCGTTCGGCCGGGAGTGGCCGCGAGCTGCGGCGTACGGGGGAACGGTCAGTACCGGACCTGTTCACGCGACTGCTGCGCGCTGTCCTTGACGTCGTGCGCCGCGGAGCGGGTGTCCTCCTTGACCGACTGCGCGGCGTCCTGGGCGGTCGACTTCACCGACTCGGCGGCGTGCTGGGCCGGCCCGCGCAGCTCCTCCTTGACCTCGCTCGCGGCCTCGCTCAGCTTCTCCTTCACCACCCCGCCGTGCTCGGCGGCCTTCTCCTTGACCTGCGCGGCGACCTGCTGCTCGCGGCGGGTGGCCGGGATCAGCGAGGAGACCAGCATGCCGACGCCGAAGGCGATCACGCCCGCGGCGATCGGGTTGCCCTCGGACTTCTCCCGCAGCACCTGCGGCGCCCGCTGGGCGGCGTCACCGACGGTGGACGCGGCGGCGTGCGCCCGCTCGCCGACGGTCGAGGCCGCCGACGAGGCGTGGTCGCCCACCGCGTGGGCGTGGTGGCCGGTGGTGTGGCCCAGGTCGGATGCGGTACCCATCACCTTGTCCTTCACGTTGGAGAGCGCGCCACGGACGCGCTGCTTGCGGTCGTCGACGATCCGGCTCGGGCTGACCTTGTACGCCAGGGCGTCCACGTCCGAGCTCAGGTTGCTGCGAGTGGCCTCGATGTCCCGGCGGATCTGGTCGGGGTCGGTGCTCATCGGGTGACTCCCTCCGGGTGCGGCTTGAGCGCGTCGGGGATGCGCTGCACGCTGTCGTTGGTCTGCTTCAGGCCGCGGATCCGCTCGGCGTTCTTCTTGCCCATCGAGTAGAGGACCCCGGCGATCACGGCCCAGATGACGGCCACGATCAGCGCCGCCCAGCCGGCGTCCATCACGTTGGACAGCCCGGCCCAGAGCGCGATGGAGAGGAACAGGGCCACCATGTAGCCGCCGAAGCCGGCGCCCCCGTAGAGGCCGGCGGCCTTGCCCGCCTTCTTCCCCTCCTGGCGGATCTCCGCCTTGGCCAGCTCCACCTCCTGCCGCATCAGCGTGGACAGGTCGGTGGTGACCTGGCGCATCAGCTCACCGATGGAACTTCCCCGGACCTCGTCCGCGGTGGGCGGGGCGCCGGCCGGCTGGTAACCGGAGTCCAGGCCGGGCCCCTGCGTCGGCGCGGTCATGCCGTCGCCTCCCTTCTGCCGGTTCGGCGGTTCACGGACGGTTCACGCCGCTCGACGGGACGCCCGGCAGCGGGTCGGTCCGGCTCGGCGGCGGCAGCGGCTGACCGGTGCCACCCTCCGGATCGGCCCAGGTGTTCGGCGCGCCACCGGCCGGGTAGCTCGCGCCCGAGGCCGAGTAGCCCGGGTCGGGCTCCGCGTAGGTGCCCGGGGTCGGGTCGAGGTAGCCGCCCGGCGGGATCTGGTCGGGCATCGTGCGCGAGGTCGGGATGACCGCGGTGCGGTCCGGGTCGTAACCGCCGTACGCCCGCTGGCCGCCGGTCAGGCCGTCGCCGACGGCCGCGATGTTCTTCGTCAGCCGGCCGGCGACCACGCCGAGCAGCGCGGCGCCGACGAGGAAGGTGCCCGGGTTGCGACGGGCGTAGTTCTTCACCTCGTTGAGGAGGTCGCCCGGCTCGCGCTGCTCCAGCCAGCCGGCCACGCCGTGCATCCGGTCGGCGGCCTGGTGGGCGAGCTCGGTGACCGGGCCGGCGCCGCCACCCTGCTGCGCCATCGAGCGCATCTCGTCGGCCAGCGAGCGGATCCCGCTCGCGGCCCGCTGCTGCTGCTGGCCGGTCTGGCTGGCCACCTGGTCACGGGCCTCGCCGTAGAGGTTGCGGGCCTGCCGCTTCGCCTCGCCGACGACCTCCTTGCCCTGCTCCTTGGCGGTCTGGGCGACCGCGCCGCCGGCGTTGGCGGCATCCGAGCCGACCTGGCGGGCCTGGTCGCGAACCCCGCCGCCGTTCGTCGACTCGTACGTGGTAGTCGTGGAAGACGGATCGTAAGTCATGGTGTCCCTTCCGCTCGGATGGTTCGTAGCGGTTGTGCTCGGGGGGTCGCGCCGAATTACTTTCGGCGTGACAACTGACCTACCCCCCGTCGTCGCGTCCATGCCTGATTCGTCATTTCTCTGCGGAAGCCACCGGTTCTGATCACACAATGGAGGGTCTGCCCGACCCGGGCGGCGGTTGCTCCAGGGAGGTGACAGCGATGGCACGTCACGTGCCCGGACGTGCTCAGGCCCGGTCCCGCCCGGCGCTCCAGAAGGTGGCCCTCGCGGTGGCCGCCGTCTTCGTGCTGATCGGCGTGCTCGGGTTCGTCCCCGGGTTCACCACCCACTACGGGGACCTGGCGTTCGCCGGCCACCACTCCGAGGCGAAGCTGATCGGCCTGTTCCAGGTCTCCGTGCTGCACAACCTGCTGCACCTGCTCTTCGGCCTGGTCGGGTTGGTGCTGGCCCGCACGGTCTCCGGGGCCCGGCTCTTCCTGGCCGGTGGCGGCGCCGTCTACCTCGGGCTCTGGCTGTACGGCTTCGCCATCAACCGGGAGACCGCGGCGAACTTCGTGCCGGTCAACGACGCGGACAACTGGCTGCACCTCTTCCTCGGCTTCGGCATGCTCGCCGTGGGCCTGCTGTTCAACAACGCGGTGGGCACCGGCGGCCGGTTGGACAGCCCACTCGACCGACCCTGACCTGCGTCACCCGGCCGAGTGGCAACGGCGCGACACGCCACCGGACGGGTTTGCGTGATCGTCGTCCGGGGCACGGAGGAGCACCACGGGGAGTAATCCTGACGAGGAGGTCCGGCGATGCCGCGGTGGTTGCGGGAGAACGCGCTCACGGTCGCGATGCTCGGTGCGTTCCTGATCTTCCTGGTGTTGCAGAGCGTGTTCGGCTGGCAGGTACACAACGAGGAGCTGACCCAGTACGGGGCGGCCCCGCTGAGCTGGTGGGCGTACCTCGGCAGCGGACACTTCGCCGAGGCCGTCTTCGAGAACTGGGAGTCGGAGTTCCTCCAGATGGGCGGGTACGTGCTGCTCACCGCGTACCTGGTGCAGAAGGGGTCGGCCGAGTCGAAGCCCGAGGGGCAGACCGACCGCCCCGACGACGACGCGCGCCGGGCCACCCCGGACTCCCCGTGGCCGGTCCGGGCCGGCGGGCTGCCGCTGGCCATCTACCGCAACAGCCTGTCGATCGCGCTGCTGCTGATCTTCGCCGGCTCGTTCCTCGGCCACCTGCTCGGCGGCGTGGTCGAGTACAACCAGGAGCAGGCGCTGCAGAGCGGTGCGCCACCGATCAGCGCCGTGCAGTTCCTCGGCACCAGCGACTTCTGGTTCCAGTCCATGCAGAACTGGCAGAGCGAGTTCCTCGCCGTCGGGGTGCTGATCCTGCTGAGCATCGTGCTGCGGCAGCCACGCCTCCTGCACCGCGTCGTCGGCCTCGGCGTGCGAGCCGAGCATCCGGTACGCCACGGCCCGCAGCTGCGGCCGCTGCTGCTCGAACCGCTCGGCCAGCCAGCTCTCCATGTTCCGTCCCTTCGTCGCGGTGTCCCACCCGGCCGACCCGGGCCGACCCGCCCGCGTGACGACATGTGACCCCGATCACTTCGGTCACATGTCCCGCTCGCCGGGGTTCGAGCGGGTGGAGCCACGACACCCTACGGAGGACGACATGACCGCACCCATCCTGGTCACCGGCGGCACCGGCACCCTCGGCCGGCTGGTCACCCCACTGCTGCGCGAGGCCGGGCACCCCGTGCGGGTGCTCAGCCGCCGGGGCGGCCGCCCGGCCGACAGCGTCGAGCACGTCACCGCCGATCTGCTCACCGGCACGGGGATCGAGCCCGCCCTCCGCGGTGTGCGGACCGTGCTGCACCTGGCCGGCGGGCAGAAGGGCGACGACGAGGCGACCCGCCACCTGGTGCGCGCCGCCCAGCGGGCCGGCGTACGCCACCTGGTCTACATCTCCGTCGTCGGCGCCGACCGGGTGCCGCTCGCCTGGCTGCGGTCCAAGCTGGACGCGGAACGGGCGATCGCCGACTCCGGCATCCCGTGGACGACGCTACGCGCCGCCCAGTTCCACGACCTCGTGCTGGTGATGGCGGAGAAGATGGCGAAGCTGCCGATCGTGCCGGTGCCCGGCGGGCTGCGGTTCCAGCCGGTCGATGCCCGCGAGGTGGCGGACCGGCTGGTCGAGCTGGCCCTCGGCGCGCCGGCCGGCCTGGTGCCCGATCTGGTCGGCCCGGGCGTCCAAGGCCTGGACGAGCTGATGCGCGGCTACCTGCGGGCGGTCGGCAAGCGGCGGCCGTTCCTGCCGGTCCGGATGCCGGGCAGGGCCGGGCGGGCGTACCGGAACGGCGACAACCTCACGCTCGACGGTGCGACCACCGGCACGCGGACCTGGGAGGCGTTCCTGGCCGAGCGGCTGCCCCACCGCCACCCGGCACCCGCCCGGCCGTGACCCGGCCGAGCGGGCGGGGCGGTGGCTGTCAGTCGCCGTTTCCTGCTTCGGTCACGGCCACCGGCGGTTGGCCCACCGGTCCCAGCGGTGTTGACGGCGCCCGGGTCTGGCCGGCCGCGGGCGGGTTCAGAGGTAGCGGCCCGAACTGAATGCGGCTCAGCAGGTCGGGTAGCAGGGTCGCGAGGGCGGTGACCGTGTTCTGGCGGTCGCCGCCGCCGTCGTGCAGGAGCACGATGGAGTCCGGCGCGGTGCCGTGTACGACGGTGGCGACGATGGCGGCCGCCGGCGGTTCCTCCCAGTCCCGAGGGTCCACCGCCCAGTGCAGGCCGGTCATCCCCAGGCTCTCGGCGACGGCGACGAGCTGTGGCGTCCAGTTCCCGCCCGGCTGTCGGAAGTACCGGATCGGGGCCTGCGGTGCGGCGGCCCGGATGGCCTGGCTGGTGCGGAGCAGATTGTCCTCGATCTCCTGGCGTGACCGGCTGCCGAGATCGAGCTCTTCGCTCCAGGTGTGGTTGCACAACGTGTGACCGTCGGTCACGATGGCCCGCACCAGGTCCGGATGGGCCTCCGCGTTTCGGCCGAGCAGGCAGAACGTCGCCTTGACGTGGTACCTGCGCAGCGTTTTCAGCACCAGCGGGGTCCACGTGGGGTCGGGGCCGTCGTTGAAGGTCAACGCGGCGTGCGTCGAGCCGGTGGTCACCAGGACACCGGCCGGGATGGGGGATGCGGTGGCGGACGGCGTCCCGTCGGGCGATGACGCATGGCGCAGCAGGGGGCGGCCGAACAGGTAGGCACCGGTGAACAGCACCGCCAGGACCACGGTCACGACGGCGGTGGCGCGTAGCGCGGCAACCGGGCGCATCAGGCTCTCCGCCGGCTGTCCGTCGTCGCGATCATGTCATAGCTCGGCACTGTCGCTCCTTCTCCCGAGTGGACAGCCGCCACGCTAGCCGCCAAGCATCCAGATGCGCCTGTATACGAGCAAATCACTCTATTGGGGATGCGACCCCGAGCCGGAGCCGAACAGGATTCACCACCGCAGCGCTGACGGGAAGCCCGCAAGGGGGCGGGTGCCGGCGCGCAACCGCGTCAGGCCAGGCTCCCACAGCCGATGACGGCTCACCGCCAATGCCAGACAAACGCGGCTGACCAGGCAATATTCATTCCTGTTAACTGCCCCGTAGGCTGCAGCCCATTGCGGTGGCCAAAACTGAGCGCACGCCCCTGACCAGGCAAAAGGCCAAATCGCAGGTGAGCGACGCCACTCAGGACAGCTCGCGCCTCCGGCTGCGACTTCCTGCCGCGCAGCGCAGGCCGCCACCCACGGCCGTCGCCGCGTACCGAGCGCCGGGGCCCCCGTACCGCACCCCCTCGATGACCGCGCACAGCCGGCGACCGCGGTGCCATCGCGGGCAGTGTCAGCCGACCGTCCATCCGCGCCGACCCGTCAGGCCACCATTGCGGCGGGTCGTCCAGAATCCGCACCATCCATCACATAAATCCCGCGTGTTCACCTTTGCGTGGTGTTAGCTTTGCCTCCTGTTTGAGCCGGTCCAAAGAGACCGAAGCCGGACAATTCGGACATTAACCACTAAATAGGTTAATACTGCACAAGTACGGGGGAAGAAAGGCCGATGAGAGGCACATCGAATGTCACCGCCAGCGATCCCGGCGAGGCCGACGTCGCGCCACGGATCGGCCTCACGGCCTCCCTCGGGGAGGGACCGCGGTGACCTTGGACCGGGACGTCGACGCACGCGTCGCCAGGCTGCTGCCCGAGCCGCCCCTCACCCCACCGCACGGGCAGGGTGACCGCACGCTGAGCATCCTGCGGATGCGGGAACGGCCCGAGGGCGACGCCGAGGTGGTCGGCGCTCGTGCCGAGCGGCAGACCGTGAGCGTGGTCATCCCGACGCTCAACGAGGAGAAGAACATCGCGTGGGTGCTCGAGCGCATGCCGGCGATCGTCGACGAGGTGGTCCTCGTCGACGGGCACTCGTCGGACCGCACGGTCGAGGTCGCCCGCGCCATCCGGCCGGACATCGTGGTGCTGACGCAGCACTGCCGGGGTAAGGGCGACGCCGCTCGGGTCGCCTTCGCCGCGGCCACCGGCGACCTGATCGTGATGATCGACGCCGACGGCAGCATGGACCCTCACGAGATCCACCGCTTCGTCACCCCGCTCATGAACGGGTACGACTTCGTCAAGGGCTCCCGGTTCCTGGCCGGCGGTGGCTCGACCGACCTGACCCCGTTGCGCCGTACCGGGAACAACGTGCTGGTGCGGCTGACGAACAGCTTCTTCCTCGTCCGCTTCACCGACCTGTGCTACGGCTTCGTGTCGTTCCGCCGCGACTGCCTGCCGGCGCTCGCCCTGACCGCGCACGGTTTCGAGATCGAGACCGAGCTCGTGGTCCACGCGCTGAAGGCGAACCTGCGCATCGCCGAGGTGCCGAGCAACGAGCTCCCCCGCCGCTGCGGCATCTCCAACCTGCGCACCTTCCGGGACGGTCAGCGGGTCCTCCGGACGCTGGTCCGGGAACGGCTCGTGCGACGCCCCCGACCGGTCGTGGACCCGATCGACCACCGCGTGCTGCAGCGGTGGCAGCCCCCGGCCGGCGAGCCGACCAACTCGACGCTGAGCGAGGTGCCCGGATGATCACCCACTCCGTGCCGCGTGCCCGGGTGGCGGGCGGCTCCTTCGCCCTCGCCGTTCTGCTGGGCGTGCTAATCGGCGCGACCCCCGTGCCCGCCGGGCCCGCCACCCCGGCCCGGGCGGCCACCGGCGACATCGGCTACGTCGGGCCGTCCACCTCCGGCGACGGATCGGCGGCGACCGGAGAGAAGCCGGAGAGCAAGCTGTGGTGGAACGACGGCGCCTGGTGGGCGGTGCTGTTCCACACCAGCAGCCAGACCCACCACATCTTCCGGCTCGACCGCTCCACCGAGCAGTGGGTCGACACCGGCATCGTGGTGGACAACCGGGCGAAGACGCGCTCCGACGTGCTGTGGGACGGCACCAAGCTCTACGTGTCCTCGCACGTCCGGGCCAGTTCCTCCGCCGGCGCGGCCTCCGGCAACCCGGCCCGGCTCTACCGCTTCAGCTACGACACCGCGACGAAGACCTACACCCGCGACACCGGCTTCCCGGCGCAGATCACCAACTACTCCAGCGAGACCCTCACCATCGACAAGGACACGACGGGCGTGCTCTGGGCGACCTGGACGCAGGGCTCGAAGGTCTACGTGAACAACACGACGGACGGGGACGCGGTCTGGGGCACCCCGTTCGCGCTTCCGGCCACCGGTGCCACCAGCCTGGACAGTGACGACATCTCGTCGGTGGTGAGCTTCGGCGGCGCCCGGATCGGCGTGATGTGGAGCAACCAGGTGACGTCCGCCGTCTACTTCGCCGAGCATGTCGACGGCGGGTCGCGCTCCACCTGGGAGGTCACGCGCACGGCGGTCCAGGGTCCGCACACCGCCGACGACCACATCAACCTCAAGTCGTTGCAGACCGACGACTCCGGACGGGTCTTCGCGGTCGTCAAGACCGGACTCGACGACGCCGGCGCCACGGCCTCGGCACCCTTGATCATGCTCCTCACCCGGGACCCGTCGACCGGCGCCTGGTCCAGCTACCCGGTCGCCCGGATCAAGGACTGCCACACCCGGCCGGTCCTGCTGATCGACTCCGAGCATCAGCGGCTGTACGTCTTCATGACCGCGCCGGACAGCGGATGTCCCTACACGGGCTATCCGGGAACGATCTTCATGAAGAGCTCGCCCATGGACGTCATCGCCTTCCCCGACGGGCGCGGCACCCCGGTGATCAGGGACGCCCTGTCGCCCAACATGAACAATGCGACGACCACCAAGCAGAGCGTCACGAGCGCCACCGGCATGGTCGTCCTGGCCAGCAACGACTCCACCTCGCGCTACTGGCACGCCGACCTACCGGTGGGCGCGTCATGAGCGCCGAAACCACCCTCGAGCGCCGCCTCCGGCCGGCACCCGGCGACCCGGGACCGCTACGGGTGACCAGTCCCGCCCCGGCCGACGTGTGGGAGCAGGTGCTCACCTCCGCGCCGAACGCGCTGCCGAGCCAGACGCCCACCTGGCTGCGCTGCGTGTGCCAGGTGGAAGGCTACGAGGACGTCTCGCGGCTCTACGAGACCGTCGACGGGCGGCGGCTCATCCTTCCGCTCGTCCGTCGCTCGGGCCTCGGACCAGTCCTCGCGACGGACTTCGGACTTCCCGTCGGCTGGGGACCGGGCGGGCTGGTCTGCGACGGCGGCGAACTCCGCCCGGCGGACGTCCGCATGGTGGTAGCCGACCTGGCGCAGCGGCCCGTGCTGAGCACCCTGGTCCGCCCCGACCCGGCGACGGCCGGTACGTGGGAGGCGGAGGTTCCGGCGGGCGTGCTGCGCGAGCAGCGGATGACCCAGACGGTCTTTCTCGACGGCGGCTTCGACGAGGTCTGGCGCAAGCGGTTCCGCAGCGACACCCGCAACCGGATCCGCCGGGCGGAACGAGCGGGTGTCCACGTCGAGTGCGACGACACGGGCCGCCTCGTCCCGGTCTTCCACCGGCTCTACGGCGAGTCCGTCGACCGCTGGGCGCGGCGGGACCGTCTTCCGCTCCCGCTCGCCCGGCGGCTGGCGGCCCGCCGTGAACCGCACCGGAAGCTGCAGACCGTCGCGGCCATGCTCGGCTCCCGGTGCCGGATATACGCCGCGTACCACGAGGAACGGCCGGTCGCCGCGATCGTCGTCCTGTTCGGGACGAACACCGCGATGTACTGGCGCGGCGCGATGCTGGAGAAGCTCGCCGGCCCGGTCTACGCCAACTACCTGCTGCACAAGACGGCGATCGCGGACGCGACCGCGGCCGGCTGCACGGCCTACAACATGGGGGACTCGGCCCGGGTCTCCTCGTTGGAGCTGTTCAAGAGCCGCTTCGGCGCCGTCAACCAGGACTACTGCAGCTACCGGATCGAGCGGGTGCCGATCACCCCGCTGGTCCAGCGCGCTCGCGGTGGCGTCCGGCGCCTCCTGGCGCTCCGGTCGGGCGGAGGTAGTGCGTGACCCGTACACCATCCCCCGGGCCGCCCCGGCGGCGGCCGGCCGGCCCCCGGCGGCTGGTCCTTCCCGCCACCCTGGCCGTCCTCACCCTGCTCGTGATCCGCCTGACCAACTCAGCCGCGCGACGGGCGGAGGATCGATGAGCGGATCCGACCCGACCGCGTCGACAACGACGGCGGTGGCGGGCAACCTGGCGTCGCCCCCGTCGACGGAACCGGCGACGGCCACCCGCGGGCTCGCCCGAGCGGTGCTGGCCGGTCTCGACGACGCCGGCGTGCGCTGGTGCCTGCTGCGCGGCGGCCCGGAGGCGCTCAACGCCCCCGGGGACCTGGACCTCCTGGTGGCACCGGCAGACCTTGACCGGACCGTGGCCGTGGTCACGGCCCACGGCCTGATCCGCCTGGCCGGCCACGGGCGGGGCAGCCACCGCTTCTTCCTCGGGCTGGACGGCACCACCCGTTCGTGGGTCGAACTCGACCTGGTCACGGAACTCGCCTACGGCCCTCACTTCGAGGTGCGCACGCCGGCCGCTGAACAGTGCCTGGGCCGGCGGGTGCGCCGGGACGACGTGTGGGTCCTGGCACCCGCGGACGAGTTCTGGGCGCTGCTGCTGCACTGCGTGTTCGACAAGGGCGCTCTCGCCGGCCACCACCTGCAACGTCTGCGTCAGCTGGCGGATCACGCCACGCTCGACGGTCCACTCCCCCGGGCGCTGCCGGACCGGGCGGCCCGGACCCTGCTGACGTACTGGCGGGCCGATCGCCCGGCGGCGCTGCCGGCCGTACGCCGGCAACTGCTCGCCGCCCTGCGGCGAGCCCGTCCGGCCAGCGCGGCCCGCCGTATCGTCGGCTCCGCCGCCCTGCGCGCGATCGAGCGGCCGTTGCAGGCGTGGAGCCGCCGGGGCGCGGGCGTCGCCCTGATCGGACCGGACGGCTCCGGAAAGTCCACCCTGGCCCAGGGCCTCGAGTCGGCGTTCTACTTTCCGGTACGCCGCGTCTACATGGGGCTCTGGCCGTCAACCGAAACCCCGCGCAGCACCACCGAGCAGGCGGTACGCATCCTGCTGCGTCCGTTCACCGTGTGGCGTCGCTACCTGGCGGCGGTACGCCACCGGGCGCTCGGGCGACTGGTGGTCTTCGACCGCTACGTCTACGACGCCCTGCTGGCCCCGCGCGGGCAGCTGGTCTGGCTCAAACGGCCGTACTTCCAACTGCTGAGCCGGCTCTGCCCGGCACCCGACGTGGTGCTGCTGCTCGACGTCCCGGGTCCGGTCATGCACCGCCGCTCCGGGGAGTACGACCCCGAGCACCTCGAAGCGGAGCGCGAGCAGTACCGGCGGCTGCGCCGGCGTGTCCCGCATCTGGAGCGGCTGGACGCCGACCGGGCGCCGGAACTGGTCCTCGCCGACGCGCTCGACCGGATCTGGCGCCACTACGTCGATCGGACCGCCCGGTGAGGGCCGCGCTGGAGTGGGCACAGCCGGTCCTGCGGGACCGGCTCGCCTTCTGGCTGCACCGGCCCGAACGGAGCTGGACCGCCACCGTCGCCCCGGGCCTCGTCGCCCAGGCGACCGCCACCGACGAGGCCCGGTGGCGGACCGAGAGCGTCGCCTTCACCAGGACCTCCGTCGCCGTGGCCACGGTCCGGGGCAGCGGAGCCGACGGCCGGTACATGGTCAAGGTGCCCTGGACCGACCGGGCCGCCGACGGGCTGCGGCGCCAGGCCGCGGTGCTCGACCAGCTGTGGGCGAACCCCCGCCTGCCCGGCCTGCGCCCGCTCCTGCCGTTCTGCGCTGCTCAGGGCGAGGTCGAGGGGCGCTACTACTGCGTCGAGAGCGCGCTGCGCGGCGTCCCGGCCAGCGGAATGATGCTGCGGCGTACCCGGAGGACCGCACTGCTCGCCTCCGCCGGCCGGGTCATCCGCGACCTCCACCGGCGCACCCGGGAACGGACCCCGCTCGACCGGGCGGCGGTGGCGGAGTGGGTGGACGTCCCCCTCCGCCGGCTCGAGGAGTTCGCCACCAGTCACCCGCGACGGGGCCGGTACGTCGACACGGTCCGCCGACTCCGGGAGGAACTCGTCGTCGCCCTCGTCGGCCGCACCGTGCACACCAGCTGGATCCACGGCGACTTCTGGCCCGGCAACCTGCTGGCCACCGCTGCGGACGGCCAGGTCACCGGGATCGTCGACTGGGACCGCGCGGCGCCCCGCCAACTCCCCCTGCACGACCTGCTGCACCTGCACGTCCTCGCCCGCCGGCTGGCCCGGGGAGATGAACTCGGCGAGATCGTCCTGCAGGCGCTGCGGCACGGCATCGACCGGACGCTCGGCGTCCCCGCCGGCGAGGCGGCCGACTGGCTGGACGAGATTCCGCCCCGGGCGGCCCTGCTCCTCTACTGGTTGCGCCACATCCTGCTCTTCATCGACTCGGAAGGTGACCATGACGATCCACGCTGGATCCGCGGCAACGTCGAACTCGTCCTCGGCCACGTCTGAGCCGATCATCGTTCTCGGCTCGGCGGCGGCGGCCAGGACCGATTCGGCGCCGACCGTGACCGTGGTCGTCTGCGTGTACACCGAGCGGCGCTGGGCCCAGATCGTCCTGGCGGTCCGCTCCGTGCTGACCCAGGACGTACCGGCGACACAGATCGTGGTGGTCGTCGACCACAACCCGGCGCTGCTGGAGCGGGTGCGCGCCACGTTCCCCGAGGTGACCGTCGTCCCCAGCACCGGCCCGCGCGGCCTCTCGGCGGCCCGCAACACCGGACTGGCCCGGGCGACCGGCGAGATCGTCGCCTTCCTCGACGACGACGCCGAGGCACAGCCGGACTGGCTGGCCCGGCTGCTGCCGCACTACCGGGACGAGCGGGTGCTCGCGGTCGGCGGCCACGCCGTACCGGCCTGGGAGGAGCAGCGGCCGCGCTGGCTGCCACCCGAGTTCGACTGGGTGGTCGGGTGCAGCTTCACCGGCCAGCCCACGGAGGTCGCACCCGTCCGGAACGTCATCGGCTGCAACATGTCCTTCCGGCGGTCGATCCTGGACCGTACCCACGGCTTCGACCCGGCGCTCGGCCGCGTCGGCCGGACCCCGGTCGGTTGCGAGGAGACCGAGCTGTGCATCCGGGTACGACAGCTGGAACCGGACGGCGTGGTGCTCTACGAGCCCGCCGCCCGGGTCCGGCACCGCGTGACGGTGGACCGCGCGACGTGGCGCTACTTCCGTCAGCGCTGCTTCTCCGAGGGACGGTCCAAGGCGGTGGTCGCCCGGCTGGTCGGCAGCGAGGCCGGGCTCGCCACGGAGCGCACGTACACCCGGCACACCCTGCCCGCCGGGGTGCGCCGCGGCCTGCGCCAGGTCCGGGCCGGCGATCGGGCGGGGCTGCTGCGGTCCGCCGCGATCGTCGCCGGGCTGCTGGTGACCGCCGCCGGCTACGTCTCGGCCCAGGCGCTGCGCGCCTCGCAGGCGGTCGGCAAGCCAGGTCCCCGCCAGGCGGGTCCGGCGCCGGTGCGGGTGGTCGTCGTCGAACTCTCCGAGGGGGTGCCCGCCGTGCCCGACACGGGCGGGCCGGACGACATCCGGTACGGGGCGGCACAGGTCCTGGTCCGGCTGCACGGGCAGCCGCTCGGGCTGGTCGACGTGGCGCTGCCGGCCGGCGGGCTGACCGCGCCGGCACTCACCGCCGCGATCCGGGACCGCCTCGCCACGGTGGTCGACGCGGACCTGGCACTCGACGAGCCGCCCCCGCTCGACCAACTCGCCCCTCGACCGCTCCCGAAGGAGACGGCCTCGGCCGCATCGGGTCCGTCCCGCCGACCGGCGGCACCCGCCCCGTTCGCCACCGTGGTCGTGCCCACCTGTGGCCGCACGCCGCTCTTCGAGCAGGCCCTCGACTCGCTCGCCGCCCTCGACTACCCGCACTTCGAGATCGTCGTCGTGGACAACGCGCCGCAGCTCACCCACACCGCGCGGATCGTCGCGGGTCGCGCCGCCGCCGACCCCCGGCTCCGCTACACCAGCGAACCGCGACCCGGCGTCGCGCACGCCCGCAACCGAGGGCTGGCCGAGGCGCGGGGCACGATCGTGGCGTTCGCCGACGACGACGTCATCCTCGACCCGGCGTGGCTGCGCAGCCTCGTCGACGGCTTCGGCGACGATGACGTGGTCGGGGTGACCGGTCAGGTCCTCGCCCGGGAACTCGAGACGCCGGCGCAGATCTGGTTGGAGCAGTACGGCGGTTACGGCAAGGGCTGCCAGCGGCGGCGGTTCGACCGGGCCGGGGTCGCCACGCTCGAGGCCGGGGGCAGGCGTGGCGTCGACCTGCCGGCGACGTCCCTCCACCCGTACCTGCCCGGCTCGTACGGCTCCGGCGCCAACATGGCGTTCCGCACCGACGCGCTGCGCCGGCTCGGCGGCTTCGACCCGCGGCTGCGCACCGGGGAGGACATCGACGTGCTGCTGCGTACCGTGCTCGCCGGACACGCGCTGGCCTACGAGCCAGGGGCCATCGCCTGGCACACGCACCGGCGCGAGCTGCGGGCGCTGCGACGGACCATGTACCGGTACGGGGTCGGCCTCGGCGCCGTCCTGACGAAATGCCTGGCGAGCGATCCCACCGCCCGACGGGAACTGCTGGGCCGGCTGCCCCGCGGCATCGCCTACGCCCTGCGGCCCGGGTCGGCGAAGAACAGCCGGAAACAGCAGGGCTATCCCGCCTCGCTGACCGTCCTCGAGCTCTGCGGACTGGCGCTCGGGCCGCTCCACTACGCCGCCGCGGCGGCCCGATCCCGAAGGAGCCGCCGGTGAACAGTTCACCGAAGACGGCCGTCCCCGTGCTGTGTTACCACAGCATCGGGGACGTACGCCGCGACAACACACTGCGCTGGTCGGTGTCGCCGGGCGACTTCGACGAGCAGATGGCGCTGATCCGGCAGCGGGGGTGCACGGCGATGACGGTGAGCGGCTACGCGGCAGTGCTGCGCGGCCTGGCTCCGCTGCCGCCGCGACCAGTGCTGATCACCTTCGACGACGGCTTCCCCGACCTCGTCGACACCGCGCTGCCGCTGCTGCGTCGGCACGGGCTCACGGCGACCGCGTACGTCATCGTGGCACGGGTGGGTGCGACGCCGTCGCCGGACGAGGATCCGTCACTCGACTGGGACGGGCTGCGGGAACTGCGCACGCACGGGGTGGAGATCGGGTCGCACAGCCGGACCCACCGCGCGCTCGACTGTCTCCGTCCGGCCGAACTGCACCAGGAGGTCGCGGCGAGCCGACAGATGCTGGAGGACGGGATGGGGACGTCGGTCCGGTCGTTCGCATATCCGTACGGCTATCACAGCAACGCCGTGCGGACCGCGGTGCGCGCCGCCGGCTACTCCTCGGCCTGCGGGGTGAAGAACGCGCTGAGCCATCCCGACGATGATGTCTTCACCATCGCCCGGGTGCTGATCGAGCGGGACACCGGCGTCGCCGGCGTCGCGACCCTGCTCGACGGCACCGGCTGGCCACTGGCCTGGCGCGGCGAGCGGTTGCGCACCCGGGGCTGGCGGGCGTACCGACGGGCCCGGCAGCTCGTGCACACCGCGCGTCCCCGGCTGAGCCAGCCGACCTCGTGAGCGCCCAGCGTGCCGGGACCGCGGGCGCGCCGGTCGGCCCCGCGGCCGCTCCCGTCGGCACCGTCGCCCCGCCGATCGGCGTACGGCTGCGCCGGCACCTGCGCGACCCGTTGAACGGCAACGTCTATGCCCTGATGCTCAACACGGCGGTGAGCTCGCTGCTCGGCATCGGGTACTGGGCTCTCGCCGCCCGCCTCTACTCGCCGGCCGAACTCGGCCTCGGGGCGGCGATGGTGTCCACGATGACGTTCCTGAGCAACCTGGCCCAGCTCAACCTGAACGGGGCCCTCGCCCGCTTCCTGCCCGCCGCGGCGGGGCACGGCAGCCGGCTGGTCGGCTACGCCTACCTGGTCACCTGCCTTGCGGCCCTCGCCCTGAGCACCGGTTTCCTGCTGCTCGCCCCCCGGATCGCCGGGCGGCTCGACTTCCTGGACGGCACTCCCCTGCTCGCGGTGGCGTTCGCCCTCTCCGTCGCCGGCTGGTGCGTCTTCACCCTGCAGGACAGCGTGCTGACCGCCCTGCGCGGAGTCGTCTGGGTCCCGGTCGAGAACACCGCGTTCGGGCTCGCCAAGATCGCGCTGTTGGTGCTGCTCGCCGGCGCCGTACCGAGCCTGGGCATCTTCATCTCGTGGAACCTGGCGGTCGTCGCGGCGCTCATCCCCGTCAACGTGCTCGTCTTCCGCCGGCTGCTGCCCCGGCAGCGGGAACGCGGCGCCGAAGCGGCGTTGCCGGGCCGTCGGGTGCTCGCCCGGTTCGTCGCGCTGGACTACGTCGGATACCTGTTCATGCAGGCCGGCACGAACGCTCTGCCGTTGATCGTGACCGCCCGGCTGGGCGCGGAGGCCAACGGCGTCTTCTACGTGGCCTGGCTGCTCGGCGGCTCGCTGGAGCTGGTGGCGTACCACTTCGGCACCTCGCTGACCGTGGAGGCCGCCGCCGACGAATCGCGCCTCGCGGTGTACGGGCGGCAGGTGCTGCGACGGGGCCTGTTCCTCTTCGCCCCGGCGGTCGTCCTGCTCTGCCTTTCGGCGCCACTGCTGCTGACCCTGTTCGGCAGCGACTACGCCTCGACCGGTGCGGACACCCTGCGGCTCTTCGCGCTCGCGGTGCTGCCCAAGTTGGTGGTGACCGTCTTCGTCGCGGCCTCCCGGGTGCAACGCCGGGTGGGACGCATCATCGCCGTGCACGCCACCACCAGCACCCTGGTCGTGTCGCTGGCGCTGGTCGCGATGCCCCAGATCGGGGTCGTCGGGGTCGGCGTCGCGTACCTCGCCGGACAGCTCGTGGTGATGGGCGTCGTCCTGCCGTCGCTGACGCGGCTGCTGAGGGGGGCGCCGTGAGCGGCGGCGCGGCCCTGCTGGCCGCGCCCGCCG
>NZ_JBSGJR010000086.1:0-16548 GCF_053605645.1 Micromonospora sp. NPDC003776 | reverse complement strand
GGCCTGGACGCAGCGGCCCGCGCCGCCGCCCCGGCCGGCCCGGTGGGCGGCGGCCGGTCTGGTGGGGGCCACCGCGCTGGTCGCCGGAGCGGCGCTCGTCCGCCGGTGGTCGCGATGACGGGGATGCGGCTCACCGCCGAGGCCTACCGGATCCCCACCGACGCCCCCGAGGGCGACGGCACCTTCGCCTGGGACGCCACCACCCTGGTGCTGGTCCGGGCCGAATCCGACGGACACACCGGCCACGGCTTCACCTACGGCCCGCCGGCCGTCGTACCGGTGGTGGCGGACCTGCTCGCCCCGGTCCTCACCGACCTCGATCCGGACGACGTGCCGGCGGCCTGGACGAGCATGCAGCGACGGTTGCGCAACGCCGGCCGGCCCGGCGTCGCCGGGCTCGCCCTCTCCGCCGCCGACTGCGCGCTCTGGGACCTCAAGGCCCGCCGGCACGGCCTGCCCCTGGCGCGGCTGCTCGGCACCGCCCGCCGGCAGGTGCCGGTGTACGGCAGCGGCGGCTTCACCACCTACGACGACGCGCAGCAGCACCGGCAGCTCGCCGGCTGGGTGCACGAGCAGGGCATCCCGCGCGTGAAGATCAAGATCGGCGAGTCGTGCGGTACACAGGTGCCCCGCGACCTGGCCCGGATGGCGGCGGCCCGGCGCACCATCGGCGACGACGCCGAGCTGTACGTCGACGCCAACGGCGCCTACCAGCGCAAGCAGGCGATCCGGGTGGCGCACGCCGCGGCTGACCTGGACGTGCGGTGGTACGAGGAACCGGTCAGCTCCGACGACCTGCCCGGCCTGGGCCTGGTCCGCGACCACGTCGCGCCGGACGTGGCGGCCGGCGAGTACGGCTTCGACCTCGTCTACTTCCACCGGATGGCCCCGTACGTGGACTGCCTGCAGATCGACGTCACCCGCTGCGGCGGGATCACCGAATTCCTGCGGGCGGCGGCGGTGGCCGCGGCCGCCGGGCTGGAGGTGTCCGCGCACTGCGCCCCGCACCAGCACCTGCCGGTCGCCGCCGCCACCCCCAACCTGCGGCACATCGAATGGTTCCACGACCACGTACGGATCGAGTCGATGCTCTTCGACGGCGCGGCGCCGGCCACCGGCGGTGCCGCGCCCGTGCCGCTCGACCGACCGGGCAACGGCCTGGACTTCCGGGCCGATCAGGCGCGGCAGTACCGGGTGGCCTGAGATGGTGGACCAGGTCGACCGGCTGCCGCTGCCCGGTGTGTCGGTAGCGGCCCGGTTGGCCTGGGGCGGCCTGCTGCTGCTCGCACCCGGTGCGCTGCTGCGGCCGGTGGGCCCGGCCACCACCACGGCTGTGGCGACGCTGCGGTTGCTCGGGGCCCGGCATCTGGTGCAGGGTGCGATGACCATCGGGCGGCCCACGCGGGGAGTGTTCGCCGTCGGTGCCGTCGTGGACGGCCTGCACTCCCTCACCGCGCTCGCCCTCGCCGCCGCCGACCGTCGCCAGCGGCCCGCCGCCCTGGTGGACGCGGCCGGTGCCGCCGGTTGGGCACTCCTGGGCGCCTCCGCCGCACGAGCCGAGGGAGGACGATGACACGCCGGTCGATCGACGGTTCCGGCCGGTGGCCGGCCTCAGAAGCAGGGGTCCACCTGGCCGAGGGTCACCGCGGTCTCCAGCATCAGCGCGTGCACGAAGCCCTGCGGCAGGTTCCCGCGCAGCTGCCGCTGGCGCACGTCGTACTCCTCGGTGTAGAGGCCGGGCGGCCCGCACGCCGCCCGGTTGCGTTCGAACCACCGGTTGGCCGCCACCGGGTCGCCCGCCTGCCAGGCGGCCAGGGCGGCGGCGAACCCGCAGAGCAGGAAGGCGCCCTCGGCATCGCCGAGCGGCCGCCGGTCGGGGCGGAACCGGTACAGGTAACCGTCCTGGGCCAGCTCCGCGAGGACCGCCCGACGGGTCCGGTCGGTGCGCGGGTCCTCCGGCGGGAGCGCGCCGCGGATGCCGGGCAGCAGCAGAGCGGCATCCACCCGGTCGTCGTCGTAGGCCCGCTGCCAGTGGCCGTCGGGCGAGAGGCCGTGGGCGGAGACGTCGGCGAGGATCCGGTCGGCCAGGGCCGACCAGCCGGCTGCCAGCTTCGGGGTGGCGACCCGGGCGGCCGCCCGTAGCCCCGCGACGCAGGTCAGCTTGGAATGGGTCCACTGCTGCGGCGGTAGCTCCCAGATGCCCGAGTCGGGCTGCGACCAGCGCCGGCCGATCGTGGCGGCGGCCAGCTCCATGGCGTGGTGGCCGTCGCTGTCCAGCCGGCCGTGGCGCTGGGCGGCGGCCAGCACCATGAGCACCTCGCCGTAGGGGTCCAGCTGGAACTGGCCGCGCACCCAGTTGCCGGTTCGCGCGTCGGCGCCCGGGTAGCCGGGCAGGCCGGGCAGCTCCTCCTCCAGCGGTACCGGATCGCCGTCGACCGTGTACGCCGGCGCGAGGCGGTCCCCGTCGGCCAGCACCCGGTCGGCGAGGAACGCGACCGCGTCGTCCAGCAGGTCGAAACGGCCCACCAGCGCCGCGGCCTGGCCGGCGTAGGACTGGTCCCGGATCCACGCGTACCGGTAGTCGTAGTTGCGCCCGGCCATCGCCCGCTCCGGCAGGGCGGTGGTGGCGGCCGCCACCATGCCGCCGCCCGGCCGCGTCATTCCGCGCAGCACCGCGTACGCCAGGACGGCGTCGCGCCGGACCGGTCCGGCCAGGGACGGGACCACCGCGGCCCAGTGGTGCTGGGTGATCCGCCACAGCTCGCCGGCCGGCTGGCACGGTTCCTCTAGCGGGACGGCGGCGAGTTCCAGCACCAGGTCGTGCCGACCGCCGGCCGGCACGGTCAGCTCGCCGGTCAGGAAGCCCTGCCGGTCCCGACGTAGCCGGGCCCCGCCGTGGAACCGCAGGTGCAGCCCGCCCGTGCGGGCCAGCCACCGGTCCCCGTCGCGGGTGACGTCGCGGACCGGCTGCCGGCCGAAGTCGCCCCGCGGGTCCAGCACCACCCGCACCCGGGCCGGCCGGTCCAGGGCGCGGATCTGGCGCAGCAGCACCAGCTTGTCCTCCTCGCCGGGAAAGACCAGGGCCTCCCGGGACTCGACGATCCCGTCCCCGGTGACCCACCTGCTGCGCCAGATCAGCGACCCCGGCTCGTAGTGCCCGCCCCAGACGAAACGTCCGGCCGCCGGGGTGACCAGGAACCGACCCGCCCCGCCGAGCAGCGTGCTGAACACCGCCGGGTCGGACCAGCCGGGGGCGCACAGCCACGCCACGTCCCCGGCCGGCCCGACCATCGCACCCCGGTGTCCGTCGGCGAGCAGCGCGTAGTCGCGCAGCACCGCCGGACTGGCGGTCGCGCTCGCCTCGTCGCCCGGCATGCCGCTCGCCTCAGGAGGTGGGCAGGAAGGGCTTCAGCATGTCTGGCACCCTCTCGGCTCGTCGGCATCGGTGTCGGCCCGGTTACCCGTCTGCCTCCGCCTGACACGCCCCGGCCACTGCCCTCCCGCCGCCCCGGCCACCCCGGTCGGCGCCCGCCGAGACGGACACTCGGCCACATTCGGCCCCGTCTGGTGAGTGGAGGGCCCACAGGTGGGTAGTGCCCGGGGGAAGAGCACGAGACGGGAGGCGACATGGCCGGGCAGGCAGGAAACATCCGGGTCGCGGTGGTGACCGGGGCGAGCGCGGGGGTCGGCCGGGCGACCGCGCGGCTGCTCGCCCGGCGCGGGATCGCGATCGCACTGCTGGCCCGGGGACGGGTCGGGTTGGACGCGGCGGCCGCGGAGGTACGGGCCGCCGGCAGCCAGGCCCTGCCGATCGAGGTCGACATGGCCGACCACGACCAGGTGGTCGCCGCCGGCCGGCGGATCGAGGCGGAACTGGGGCCGATCGACCTGTGGATCAACGACGCGTTCAGCTCGGTCTTCGCGCCGTTCCAGGACACCCGGCCGGAGGAGTTCCGCCGCGCCATGGAGGTCACCTACCTGGGTTACGTGCACGGCACGCGGGTGGCCCTGTCGTACATGACGCCCCGCAACCGGGGGACGATCGTGCAGGTCGGGTCCGCGTTGGCCTACCGGGGCATCCCCTTGCAGGCGGCCTACTGCGGGGCGAAGCACGCGATCGTCGGGTTCACCGAATCAGTGCGCTGTGAGCTGATGCACGACGGCAGCCGGGTGCAGGTGACGATGGTGCACCTGCCGGCGGTGAACACCCCGCAGTTCGACTGGCTGCTGTCCCGGCTGCCCCGGCACGCCGAACCGGTACCCCCGATCTACGAGCCGGAGGTGGCCGCCCGCGCGATCGTCGGCGCCGCGGACCGGCCGGGCCGCCGGGAGTACTGGGTCGGCATGTCCACCGTGCTGACCATCCTGGCCAACCGCGTCGTACCGGGACTGCTCGACCGCTACCTGGCCCGGACGGGCTACAAGTCGCAGCAGACCGCCCGGCCCGCCGACCACGACCGGCCGAACAACCTGTGGCACCCGCTGGACGGGCCGGGCGGCCACGACTACGGCGCGCGGGGCGAGTTCACCGGCCGCTCGCACGCCCATAGCCCGCAGGCCTGGCTGTCCCGGCACCGCCTGGTCGCCGCCGCGGGACTGGCCGCCACGGCGGCGGGCGTGACCGCCTGGCGCCGCCACTGACCGGCCCGTCCGTCGGCCTCGGCGCGCCACGCGGAGGGCTGTCGCCTCAGGCCTGCCTCGGCACGGTGAGCACTTCGGCCCTGTCCTCGGTGATGGCGATCGTGTGCTCACTGTGTGCCGTCCGGCAGCCGGTCGCGCTCCGGAGTGTCCAGCCGTCGGCGTCGGTGACGAGCTCGGCGGTGTCGGCCATGACCCAGGGCTCCAACGCCAGCAGCAGCCCGGGGCGCAGCCGGTATCCGCGACCGGGCCGCCCCGTGTTGGACACGTGCGGGTCCTGGTGCATCGTCGATCCGACGCCATGGCCGCCGAACTCGGTGTTGATCCGATATCCCGCCGCGCTGAGAACCGAGCCGATGGCATGGGAGATGTCACCGACGCGCGCCCCGGGTCCGGCCGCGGCGATCCCTGCGCTGAGGGCCTGCTCGGTCGCGCTGATCAGCGCAGCGCTCTCCGGTCGGTTCGCGTCGCCCACGACGAAGCTGACGGCGGAGTCGGCGACCACTCCGCCTCTGGACACGGCGAGGTCGAGCGTCAGCAGGTCGCCGTCGGCAAGCGCGTAGTCGTGGGGCAGCCCGTGCAGGACCGCGTCGTTGACTGACGTGCAGATGTAGTGGCCGAACGGTCCGCGCCCGAAGGACGGCTCGTAGTCGACGTAGCAGGACTGCCCGCCGGCCTCGTCGATCATTGACTGGGCCCAGCGGTCGATGTCCAGGAGATTCGTGCCCACCCGGCAGCGGCTCCGCAGCGTCTGCAGGATGTCGGCGACCAGGGCGCCCGCCTCCCTGGCTCGGGGCAGTTCGGTCGGGCTCAGGATCTCGATCAATGCCACGCCTTTTCTCGGTCGGCCAATAAGTATCCCGGCCATATTATCCCGGTACTATCATCGGTGTCATGGTCAGGTTGCCGCTCAGTCCTGAGGAGGTCGAGCGCGGGCAGCGTCTCGGCGCCCTCCTGCGTCGCGCCAGGGGAGAGCGTTCGATGCTCGGCACCGCGCTGGACGCCGGTGTCTCGCCCGAGACTCTTCGGAAGATCGAATCCGGGCGGGTGGCCACCCCCGCCTTCCCGACCATCGCCGCCATCGCCGACGTCCTCGGCCTCTCCCTCGACGCGGTGTGGGCGGAGATCAACCAGACGGGCGGCACCGCCGGGGCCGCGCGGTCAGCTCACCACGCCGGTCACCGGTTGGCCTCGTAGGTCGCATCCGGCAGGTCCGCGACCGGCGGCGGCAGCAGACCCCGGTCCGGCGCCGTGCTGATCCGCCGCACGGCCAGGCGCACCGCCGCCGCCCACCGCCGGCGTGCAGCAGCGCCGCCCTGGCCGCGTTTGCGCCCGGACCGCCGTGCACCCCGCCGCCCGGGTGCGCGCCGGCGCTGCCCAGGTAGAGCCCGCGTACCGGGGTCTCGGCGCGGGCCAGCCCGGGCAGCGGCCGGAAGACCAACTCCTGATAGATCCCGCGCCATAGCGGTCCCACCGGTGCGCGAGCGCCTCCCACGCGGCGCCGTCGCCCGGCGCGAAGCGCTCCACCGACGCTGCCGTCTCGGCCAGGTCCCGCGACAGCACCGCGACCCGGTCGTCCGGCAGCAGGTGGGCCAGCGGGACGGGGGCGTGACTCCAGCGCAGCCCGTGCTCCTCGAGCCGCAGCGCGCGCAGCACGGGGGAGGCCGCGCCGAGCGGGTAGAACGCGCTGAACAGGTCGGTGGTGAAGCCCGGCCCCAGGACCTCCGCCGAACGGACGGCACCGCCGGGCACCTCGTCGGCCTCCAGCACGAGTACGTGCCAGCCCGGCGTCGGCCAGCAGGTTGGCGGCGACCAGGCCGTTGTGCCCGGCGCCGACCACCACGGCGTCATACCCGCCGGTGCTCATGACCCGCTCCGCATCTGCTCCGCGTTTCCCGGGCAGGCCGCGCCGAAACGGGCCGGGGGCGCCGGGGCTGACCGCGCACCCGGCCGAGCGGTCGCTGCTGCGCCAGCGGATCAGCTCGGCCTGCCTGGTCCCTCGGCGCCGGACAGACGGTCAGCGGGGCGGCGTGCGGGCGACCTCAGGCCGGGGCCTCGTGCTCGCGGACCACCCGGGCGATGCGGCGGTCGGGGACGATCCACATGATCGCGATGACGATGTAGCAGGTGAGCGCGATCGCGACCCCGACATGCCCGTGCCGGTCGATGGTCAGGGCGCTGAGAATCCCGGCGACGAGCAATGCCGGGGAGAGCTTGCCCTTGACGTCACTGCCCACCGCCCGGCGCAGCGGCGCCTCGCGCCCCTCGCCCCAGATGATCACCCGCTGGAGTACGCCGTACGCGACGGCGGCGCCGAGCAGGTTCACCCCGTAGATCACCACCGGGGTCCGGGCGAACCTCGACTCGTCCACCCACGCTGTCGTGAACGGGAACAGCGACAGGCAGAACAGCAGCGCCAGGTTCGCCCACAGCACCCCGCCAGTGACCCGCCGGACCAGGTGGAACATGTGGTGGTGGTTGTTCCAGTAGATGCCGACGTAGACGAAGCTCAGAAGATAGGTCAGCAGGCCGACGCCGCTGGTGTGGACCAGGTCGGAGAGCTCGTGACCCGCCGGCACCTTCAGCTCCAGCACCATGATCGTGATGATGATGGCGAGCACCCCATCACTGAACGCCTCCAGTCGACCGGTCCGCACCGTGCCACCCTCTCTCTCGCGATACCTGAACCTCGCCGTCCAGCACAGACCGGGAAGCCGCGGGATCTGTGACAGAAGCCCTGGTCGACTACATCACTGCCGGCGCACGGACGTTGGCAATCGCGGGGTGTCCGGCCCACGATGGGCTTCGTGGCAGGCGGCCGCGACATGATCAGACAGGGGCGGACCGTGGCGGATTCCGGGGCGGGTCACGAGCCGGTCGGCGCGGACGACCTCGATCAGGCCACGGCGGTCTTCACCGGCGTGCGGCCACGCCTGTTCGGGATCGCCTACCGCATGCTCAGCAGCGCCACCGAGGCCGAGGACCTGGTGCAGGAGGTGTGGCTGCGGTGGCAGACCTGCGACCGCGCCGCGGTGGTGAACCCGGCCGCGTTCCTCGCCACGACGACCACCAGGCTGGCCATCAACGCCCTGCAGTCCGCGCGGGTGCGTCGGGAGACGTACGTCGGCCCGTGGCTCCCCGAACCCGTCGACACCAGCGCCGATCCGTACCTGGGGGCCGAGCGCGGTGAGGCCCTGGAGTTCGCGGCCCTGCTGCTGATGGAGCGGCTCACCCCGCACGAACGTGCCGCCTACGTCCTGCGCGAGGCGTTCGACTATCCCTA
This sequence comes from Micromonospora sp. NPDC003776, assembly GCF_053605645.1. Classification (NCBI taxonomy): domain Bacteria; kingdom Bacillati; phylum Actinomycetota; class Actinomycetes; order Micromonosporales; family Micromonosporaceae; genus Micromonospora; species Micromonospora sp. NPDC003776. The sequence goes on along the minus strand of NZ_JBSGJR010000086.1, from coordinate 8,627 downwards.
CGGCCAGATCGCCGACATCCTGGGGTCGACCGAACCCGCGGTGCGCCAGCTGGTCAGCCGGGCCCGCCGGCACATGACCGGTGAGCGGCGTACGCCGGTGAGCGCCGCCGCGCAGCGGGAGCTGCTGACCACGTTCATCGCGGCCGCCCGCTCCGGCGACCTGGCCGCGCTGGAGCGGCTCCTCGCGGCCGACGTGGCCAGCGTGTCCGACGGCAACGGCGCGTACCGCGTCGCGCGCCAGCCGGTGGTGGGCGGAGCGCGGGTGGCGAGGTTCCTGGTCGCGATCTCCACCTGGTTCTGGGACGGCGTGGAGGTCGGCTGGGCGGAGACCAACGGTCAGACGTCCGCCGTGCTCCAGCGCGACGACAAGGTGTACGGGTTGATCACGGTCAGCGCCTCGACCGAGGGTATCGAGCAGCTGTTGTGGCTGGTGAACCCGGACAAGCTCCGCGGCTGGTATCGCCGCTGAGCCGCGGGCCCGCACGACCGCCGTCGTGCGGGCCCGGCCGGGGTCAGCGCGCCAGCCAGTCCCGGTAGGAGGTCTTGAAGATCAGGGCGCCGTCGTTGGCGATGAGGGCGTCGCCCTTGGCGGCGGCGAACATGCCGGCGCTGTCGTCGGTGACGACCGTGCGCTGGTCGCCGTGCGCGGCGAGGGTGATCCGGCCCAGCTCGTCGAGCGGGAAGACCTCCGGGCCGGCGATCTCGCGGGTGCCCTGCAGCGGGGCGCCGGCGCTGACGTCGGCCACGGCCTGGGCGACGTCGGCCGCGGCGATCGGCTGGATGAGCGTGGCGGGCAGCCGGACCGTCTTCTCGTCGGCGGTCCAGGACAGCACCGCCTCCATGAACTCGAAGAACTGCGTGGAGCGGATGATCGAGTACGGCACCCGGCCGGCCTTGAGGATGTCCTCCTGCAGCACCTTGGCGCGGTAGTAGACCAGGTCCGGCACCTCGTCGGCGCCCACGATCGACAGGACGACGGCGTGGCCCACGCCGGCGGCCGCGGCTGCGGCGAGCAGGTTGTCCATGGTGGTCTGGAAGTACGCGGGTGACGCGTCGTCGAAGGTCGGCGAGTTCGTCAGGTTGACGACCACGTCGGCGCCCTTGAGTGCCTCGGCCAGGCCCTGCCCGCTGAGCAGGTCCAGCCCGGTGGAGGGGGAGTGCGGCACCGCCTCGTGCCCGCTCTCGTTCAGGATCCTGACCACCTGCGATCCGATGCGCCCGGTGCCACCGATGACGGCGATCTTCATGTTCGTGACCTTTCTGGTTCCGGCTGAGGGATGCCCTCTCCTCCGGTACGACCGGACAGGCCCCCGGGCTGTGACAGCCCATCCCCGCCCGACTTCACCAGGTGGCGCCCCGTCGACCGGGGCGCCGGGTCGGCTACCGACGCCGTGGCCGCCGCGCGGCGTCGGTCAGCCGCCGTACCCGTGCGGCGACCGGGATGACCGCCCAGCACGCGTACGCCCAGTGCGTGACGAAGGCCAGCGGGATGGACACCGCGAACGCGCCGGCCGCGATCGACAACATTCGGTAGCCGTTGCGGAACAGCGCACGCGGGGTCCCCGCCCGGGCCAGCCCGCGCCGGTCCAGCTCGACCACGGCCAGCAGGAAGGCGAGGGAGGCGAGCGCCTGGACCGCCGCGTAGAGGGTGAACCGGGCGGCGAACGCCCCGTCCCCGACGATCACCTTGGTGACGAACGGCGTCAGTACGATCATGAGCAGCCACAGCATGTTCCAGCGGACCAGCCGGCCGCTCAGCCTGGCCACGTGACCGAACGTGCGGTGGTGCAGGAACCAGTGGCCCCCGATCACCGCGAAGCTGATCAGGAAGGCCACGTACTCGTCGACGTGGCGGCCCAGATCGCGCCACAGCTCGGTGTTCGTCCCGCCCGCCGGGACGGGCAGCTCCAATGCCAGCAACGTGATCGCGATGGCGACCACCGCGTCGGAGAAGAACACCAGCCGCTCGGGGTCGACCCGCTCCGGCTCGGATTCCTCCGCCCGGCCGCTCGGCGTCGCCGCGTCCGCCCGTGACCCCTCCGGGATGACCGTGTCGTCCTCCACCCGCATGGCGGAAGTAGAACACGCCGACCCCGCCTGGCGGGTGCCGCCATGTCCCTCCCGGCCCCGCCGATGAGCTATCGTTGGCCGAGTTCCCGAGGATCGGAGCGATCGTGGCAGGTGACGACGACATCTCCGGGTGAGAGCCCGGACCGGCCGCCGACGGGCGCGTGAGCGCCGCCGTCGCTGCGGCTCCTTTGTCGTCCCCTGTTCCCGCCGGGCGCCCGGCTGTGCGTCCGGATCTTCCTCCGAGGTCTGTCATGTCCGACGGTTACATCGTCTGCACCGCCCTGTCCTTCTCCTGGCCGGACGACACTCCGGTCTTCGACGAGCTGTCCTTCTCCGTGCCCGGCGGCCGGACCGGCCTGGTCGCGCCCAACGGCAGCGGCAAGACCACCCTGCTGCGCCTGATCGCCGGTGAACTGCGCCCCACCGGCGGCACGCTCACGGTGCAGGGCGTGCTCGGCTATCTGCCGCAGCACCTGCCCTTCGCCGGCGACCAGACGGTGGCGCAGGTCCTCGGCGTCGACCGGATCATCGCCGCGCTGCACGCCATCGAGGCCGGCGACGCCGCCGAGGAGCACTTCACCACCGTCGGCAACGACTGGGACGTGGAGGAACGCAGCCGCGCCGAACTGGACCGGCTGGGGCTGGCCGACGTCGCCCTGGACCGGCGGCTGGGCACCCTCAGCGGCGGCCAGGTGGTCTCCCTCGGGCTGGCCGCGCAGCTGCTCAGGCGTCCGGACGTGCTGCTGCTCGACGAGCCGACCAACAACCTCGACCGCGACGCCCGGGACCGGCTGACGGCGGTCGTGCGCGGCTGGACCGGTTGCCTGCTGCTGGTGAGCCACGACCGGGCGCTGCTGGACGAGATGGATCGCATCGCGGCCCTCGAGCACGGTGAGATCCGCTGGTACGGCGGCACCTACACCGAGTACGAACAGGCGGTACGCGCCGAGCAGGAGGTCGCCGAGCGGCAGGTACGCAGCGCCGAGCAGGACCTCAAACGGCAGCGCCGGGAGATGCAGCAGGCCCGGGAACGGGCCGCCCGCCGCGCCTCGACCGCCGCCCGCAACCTCGGCAACGCCGGCCTGGCCCGGATCGTGGCCGGCGGGCTGAAGCGGGACGCGCAGGTCTCCGCGGCCCGCGCCAACGAGACCCACGCCAACCGGGTCAGCGACGCCCAGGCCCGGCTGGACCAGGCCAGCCGCGCCGCCCGCCAGGACGACCGGATCGTGGTGAACCTCCCCGACACCACCGTGCCGGCCGGGCGCACCGTCTTCCACGGCGAGCACCTGCAGGCCGCCTACCACGGGCGTCCGGTGTTCGCCGGCGACGGCGTCGACCTGACCATCCGGGGACCGGAACGGGTCGCCCTCACCGGCCCCAACGGCGCCGGGAAGTCCACCCTGCTCCGGCTGATCAGCGGTGACCAGCAGCCGGTGTCCGGGACGACGACCCGCGCCGAGGGCCGGGTGGCGTACCTGTCCCAACGGCTCGACCTGCTCGACCCGGAGCGCACCGTCGCGGACAACCTCGCCGCCTTCGCCCCGGCGCTCGCCGACGCCGACCGGATGAACCTGTTGGCCCGGTTCCTGTTCCGGGGCAGCCGGGCGCACCTGCCGGTGCGGGTGCTGTCCGGCGGCGAACGCCTCCGCGCCACCCTCGCCTGCGTCCTGTCCGCCGAGCCGGCGCCGCAGCTGCTGCTGCTCGACGAACCGACGAACAACCTGGACCTGGACAGCGTCGCGCAGCTGGAGAGCGCGCTGGCCGCGTACCAGGGGGCGTTGATCGTGGTGAGCCACGACGAACGGTTCCTGGACGCGATCGGCGTGGACCGGTGGCTGCGGCTGGCCGACGGCCGGCTGACCGAGACCGGCGCGCCCGGGATCGGCTGAGGGACGCGGCGATGTCCACCGCAGCGCTGATCGCCACCGACATCGTCCGCATCCGGGGCGGGCGTCGGGTACTGGACGGGCTCTCCCTGACCGCCGCACCCGGGCATCGGATCGGGCTGATCGGGGAGAACGGCACCGGCAAGACGACCTTCCTACGCATCCTGGCCGGAGTGGACGAACCGGATACCGGCGTGGTCGTCCGTCCGCCGGATCTCGGCTTCCTGCACCAGGAGCTGCCCTTCGACCCCGGCACGACGGTCGCCGCGGTGCTCGACGACGCGCTCCGCCAGGCCCGGGAGGACCTGGCCGAGCTGGACCGGATCGGCACCGCACTGGCCGCTTCCACCGAGGGCACCGCGGCGCACGGCCGGCTGCTGGCCGCGTACGGCGCGACGCTGGAGCGGGCGCAGGACCGCGACGCCTGGGACGCCGAACGGCGCGCGCTGGGCGTGCTGGACGGCCTCGGCCTCGCCGGGGTCCCGCGGGACCGGACCCTGGCCGCCCTCTCCGGTGGCCAACGGGGGCGGCTGGCCCTGGCCGCGTTGCTCATCCGCCGGCCGGCGGCCCTGCTGCTCGACGAGCCGACCAATCACCTCGATGACGCGGCTGCCGGGTTCTGCGAGGAGTACCTGCGTGGACTGCCCGGGGTGGTCGTGGCGGCCAGCCACGACCGGGCCTTCCTCGACGCCGTCTGCACCGACCTGCTCGACCTGGATCCGGCGATCGACGGCCCGGTCCGCTACGGCGGCGGTTACACCGCCTACCTCGCCGAGAAGCGCGCCGAGGCGGGGCGGTGGCGCCGGCGGTACGAGGAGGAGCAGGAGCGGCTGGCCGAGTTGCGCCTGGCCGCCGCGGTGACCAGCCGTCAGGTCGCGCACGACCGGATGCCGCGCGACCGGGAGAAGATGGGGTACGGGCACCGCGCCGGTCGGGTGCAGAACCAGGTCTCCCGCCGGGTCCGGGACGCCACCCGCCGGCTGGACACGATGGAGCGCCGACAGGTCGCCCCGCCACCGGAGCCGCTCCGCTTCCGCCCGGCCGCCCTCGCCGCGGGCGCCGGGGACGAGGTGGTCGTGTCCCTGCGCCAGGTCGAGGTGCCCGACCGCCTGCGGTTGGCGCGGCTCGATCTCCGGGCCACGGACCGGCTGCTGGTGAGTGGTCCGAACGGGGCCGGCAAATCCACCCTGCTCGCCGTCCTCGCCGGCGCCCTGCCGGCCGCCGGGCTGACCCGGGTCCGGCCCGGGCTCCGCGTCGGCCTGCTCGCCCAGGACAGCAGCTTCCCCCGGCCCGAGCGCACCGCTCGGGAGGTCTTCGCGCAGGCCGTGGGAGCGGACCGGGCTGATGCGGTGCCACTGGCATCGCTCGGCCTGCTCGGGTCCGCCGAGGTCGACAAGCCGGTGGGTGAGCTGTCGGTGGGCCAGCGCCGCCGCCTCGCGCTCGCGGTGCTCGTCGCCGACCCGCCGGATCTGCTGCTGCTGGACGAGCCGACCAACCACCTCTCACCCCGGCTCGCCGACGAATTGGAGGAAGCCCTCGCCACCGGGCCGGGCGCCGTCGTGCTGGCCAGCCACGACCGGCGGCTCAGATCCCGGTGGACGAGCCGGGAGATCACCCTGGGTGCGCCGGAGACAGCCCTCGCCGACCGGCCCTGAATCCACCGGTACGCGGGCCCCGTCTCCGGGAAGTGCCGGTGGGCAGACGTGCGGCGGCTGCCGACTAAGATCAGCGATCATGGGGGACGGTGCGGTGATTCTCTGGGTGCACGGCGGCGGATGGTATTCCCGCGAGAGCACCGACGTGTCACTGTTCGAGCTGCTGGGGATGCGGGTCGTGCAGGCCCGTTACCGGCTCAGTGGCGAGGCGACCTGGCCGGCGCAGCTCGACGACCTGCGCGCCGAGGCGCGCGCGGCCCGGGTGCCGGGCGTTCCGCTCATCGTGGCAGGGGTTTCGGCGGGGGGCCACCTCGCCCTGCAGCTCGGCCTGCGCGGCGTGGACCGTCCCGGCGACGTCGACGCCGTGCTCGCCTTCGAACCGCCGGTCGACCCGCTGGCACCCGACTGGCCCCGGGCCCGCGCCGAAGGCAACCCGTGGCACCGCCTCCTGGGGCACGTTCCCGCAGCCGACGACGCGGCCACCCTCGACTGCACGGTGACGGCGCACGTCGGCAGCGGGACACCCGTGCTGTTGACGCACGGTACGAACGACACGGCCGTGCCGCCGACGCAGACGCTCGGGCTGGCCGCGGCGCTGCTCGCCGCCGGTCATCCGGTGCACGTGACCCTGGCCGACGGAGCGCACGGCGAGTTGGACCTCCGCCGCCCCGACATGGCGGCCGCCGTGCGGCGTTTCCTCGCCGTGCGGACGACGGTCGTGCTTCCGAACCTGAACGGCGAGCGGCAGAGCTGACGCTCCCCGCGCCCTGCGCCGGTTCGGCCTGGACCTCTGCATCGGACGCATGGTCAGCGCGGACGGTTCGCCGGCCGTCTACATCGGACGGCGCGGCCTCACCGACAGCGCCGGTCGTCGCCTGCTGCTCGACTGGCGATCCCCGGCGGCGGAGCCGTTCTTCGCCGCTACCCACGCGCACCCGATGGGCCTGCTGAGCTGGCGGCGGTACCGCTGGACCGGCGGGCGGATCAGCGACTACTGGGACGAGGTGTTCACCGCGGACGGGCTCGAAGGGCATGCCGCGCTCGACGACCAGTCGGCGTTCATCGCCAGCCTGGGCGGCGCCCGGTCGGGCCGGATGCGGGACGTGCTCGCCACCATCCAGGCCGACCAGGACGCCATCATCCGGGCGGGATCGCGCGGCGACCTCGTCGTGGACGGGGGCCGGGCACCGGGAAGACGGTCGTCGCGCTGCACCGCACCGCCTATCTCCGCTACGCCGACCCGCACCTCGGCCACCGCCGGGGCGGCGTGCTGTTCGTCGGCCCGCACTAGCCGTACCTCGCCTACGTCGCCGACGTCCTGCCCAGCCTCGGCGAGGAGGACGTGCAGACCTGCACCCTGCGGGACCTTGTCCCCGAGGGGGCCACGGCGACCGCCGAGACCGACCCGGAGGTGGCCCGCCTGAAGTCGTCCGCGCAGCTGGTGACGGCAATCGAGGCCGCCGTCAGGTTCTACGAGGAGCCGCCGACCAGGGGGATGACGGTCACGACCGGCGACGCCGACATCTGTCTGAGCGCCGCCGACTGGGCCGAGGCGTTCAAGGCGCCCGGGCCCGGCACCCCGCACAACGAGGCCCGGGACGAGGCCCGGGACGAGGCCTGGGAGGAACTGCTCACCATCCTGATCGACCGGTACGACGGGGACGAGCCGGAAGACCTGGTCCGCAGGTCGCTGCTGCGCAACAGGGAGCTGGTCACCACCTTCCACCGCGCCTGGCCGCTGCTCGATCCCGCCGACCTCGTCGGCGACCTCTGGTCGGTCCCGCCTACCTGCGCAAATGCGCTCCCTGGCTCAGCCAGGACGAGGTCCGGAAGCTGCAGCGCGGCGATGCCCGGGCCTGGACGGTGTCCGACCTGCCGCTGCTGGACGCGGCGCGGCAACGGCTCGGCGACCCGGAGGCGTCACGGCGCCGGCATCGGCGCGACGCCGCGGTGGTCGGCCAGCGTGAGCACCTGGCCACGGTCGTCGACGACCTGATCGCGTCGAACGAATACGACGATGGCGAGGGCCTGATGACGATGCTGCACCAGCAGGACCTGCGGGACGCCCTGGTCGACGAGAGCGGACTGGTCGGCGCTGAGCGGGACCCGCTCGCCGGCCCGTTCGCGCACATCGTCGTGGAGGAGGCTCAGAGACTTGGTTAAGGATCGTCAGTGATCGTTGACCGGTCGTGGGTGTCGGTGTCGTCTGGTTTGATGCGGGGCGGTGGGGGGTCTGCGCCGGCGGTGAGTGTTGTCATGTCGCGGTGCTGTGCGTGCTGGCGGGGTTTGGGTGTGGTGAGGTTGGTGTCGGGTGAGTCGGGCGGTGTCGCTGGCGGAGGGCGAGGGCTCCCGGACCGCGTGTGTCCGGGCTCTTGTGCGCGCCGGTGTGGATGAGAAGTCCGGCGAGGTCCTGTCCCAGGCGGTGGTGGCCGAGCGTGTCGGGTGGTGTGCCGATCTGGTGGCGGGCATGGTCTGCGGGCTGTTGGCGCAGCGGTGGAATGCCGCGGATGTGCGGGTGTTGGCCTCCGGTGTGGACGCGGGTGGGCGGAGGTTGCCGTCGAACGCGTGGATGGCGTTGCGGCGGCTGGGTTGGACCGTCACCGTCCCGGCGGGTGTGCAGGTTAATGACCGGATCGTGCGGATGGCCCAGGAGCAGGCCGGGCGTGCGCTGCGCTCGGTGACGTGGCGTGCCGATCTGACCGCCGGAGTCCTCGCGACCTGGCCGGCCGATCCGGGCAAGCGCACCCCGCGGGAGTGGGATCAGGTGCGGGAGGCGATCCCGGGCGGGAAGGATCTGCCGGCCAACGTCGTCAAGGCGCGTACGCGGCAGGTGGCCCGGTTTCTCAACGTCAACGGCCGCCTGCCGGTGGATGTGTTCGAACTGGAAGGCATCCCGAAGGTGCCGCGGATGTTGCTGCTGTCCGCGTGTGACCGGCAGCAGGCCACGATCGAACGCAGCGACACCGACCCGGGCAGGGTGCTGCTGCGGTTGCAGTTGCCCGTCCGGCCGGACCCG
>NZ_JBSGJR010000085.1:0-16979 GCF_053605645.1 Micromonospora sp. NPDC003776 | reverse complement strand
CACCGAGCAGTCTCCGGCCCAAACCCCACTGTGCCGGTCGGCGCTCACCCGCACACCGCCCGTACCGGGCCGGTGAGACGGCGGGGTCCGCGCGCCCGGCCAGCAGCAGCGCGACGTGCCGGTGCCAGAACCGGTAGGCGCCGATCCGGTACCGCGCGCCCGGCGCGGCGGTCTCCGACAGCCGGACCAGGTCGAGGTGGGCGAGCAGGTAGTCGAGGTAGGCGGAGACGAAGGCCCGGAGCCGGTCACGCGCGAGCGGCGGCGCGCCGGCCGGGCCGGGCCCGAGCGGGGGCGGACCGAAGAGGATCGCCTCCTGGAGCGCCCGCTCCTGCTGATCGAGGAGGGCCACGGCGAGGCCGGCCTTGTCCCCGAACCGCCGGAACAGCGTTCCCTTGCCGACTCCGGCGGCGGCGGCCACGGCGTCCATCGAGACCGCCTCCACTCCCCGCTCCCGGAACAGGACCGCCGCCGCGTCCAGCACCGCCGCCCGGTTGCGTGCCGCATCGGCCCGCTCCCGGGGCGGTGAGCTACGCAACTCCAGCAGTTCCGGCGACGGGGTGGCAGAACCGGACTGCGGTCCGCTAACGTCCTGAGGCATAACCGGACTGTAGTCCACTTCTCTGGGAGGTTGCCATGACCGCTCTCATCACCCGGGACGAGTTGCGTGCGGCGATCGACGCCGGCACGGTGACCGTCGTCGACGCGCTCGGCGGCGAGTACTACGCCCGCCAGCACCTGCCCGGCGCGATCCCGCTGGTCGAGGCCGAGGTGGCCGAGCGGGCCGGCGAGCTGCTGCCGGACCGGAACGCCGCCATCGTCACGTACTGCTCCAACCCCGCCTGCCCGAACAGCGGCCGGGTCGCCGACCGGCTCACCGCCCTCGGCTACACCAACGTCCGCAAGTACGCCGCAGGCATCGAGGACTGGGTCGCCGCCGCCCTCCCCACCGAGACCGGCGCCCTGACCCGCTGACCCGCTGACCCGCTGACCCGCGTCTGCGTTGTTGATCAAGGAGTTCGCGTCTCTCCGAACCCGGATCCAGACGCAAACTCCTTGATCAACGCAGCGCTAGGCGGGGAGCGGCGTGAGGCGGGTGCGGGGGCCGGCGCGGAGGACGCCGCTGGGGAGCTTCTTGCCGATCAGGTCCTCGGCCAGCTCGGCGGCCGCGATCAGCGCGTCCAGGTCGATGCCGGTGTCGATGCCCATGTCGTGCAGCATGTGCACCGCCTCCTCGGTGGCCAGGTTGCCGCTCGCCCCCGGGGCGTACGGGCAGCCGCCGAGGCCGCCGACGCTGGCGTCGAACTCGGTGATCCCCAGCTCCATGGCGGTCAGCATGTTGGCCAGGGCGGTGCCCCGGGTGTTGTGGAAGTGCAGCAGCACCGGGATGTGGGCGTTCCGGTCCCGCACGGCGGTGACCAGCTCGCGGACCCGGCGGGGCGTACCCATGCCGGTGGTGTCGCCGAAGGCGACCCGGTCGGCGCCGTCCCGGACCACCCGGTCGACGATGTCCGCCACCCGCCGCGGGTCGACGTCCCCCTCGTACGGGCAGCCGAAGCTGGTCGCCACGATGACCTCCGCCCGGGCGCCCGCGCCGTGCAGCAGGTCGATCAGCTCGGCGATGTCGTCCAGCGACTCCTCGGTCGAGCGGTTCACATTGCGCCGGTTGTGCGTGTCGCTGGCCGAGACCACCACCTCGATCTCGGTGAAGCCGGCGGCGAGGGCCCGTTGCGCGCCCCGGGTGTTCGGCACCAGGGCCGAGTAGCGCACCCCGTCGACCTTCGCGGCCCGCTGCCACACCTCGTCGGCGTCCGCCATCTGCGGGATCGCCTTCGGATGCACGAAGGAGACCGCCTCGATCCGCTGGACGCCGGTACGCGACAGCGCGTCGAGCAGCCGCACCTTGGCCTCGGTCGGGATCGGCTCCTCGTTCTGGAGCCCGTCCCGCGGCCCGACCTCACGGATGGAGACGAAAGCCGGCAGTTCCGCCATAAGGGGTCACCTCACTGTGACGGTGTTACGTGATGGGTGCTTTCCAGCATGGCACCCGGGAGGCGTGCGCCGCCGACGCACACCTCCCGGACCACGGGTCAGCGCATCCGGGAGACGATGCCGGTGTCGTAGTCGCCGGAGAGGAACTCGGGGTTCTCCAGCAGCTCGGCGAAGAACGGCAGGTTGTTCTTCGGGCCGGCGATCTCGAACTGGGCCACCGCCGCCCGCGCCCGCTCCACCGCCTCCTCGCGGGTGGCCCCGCTGACGATGAGCTTGGCCATCAGGCTGTCGTAGAACGGGGTGACCGTGTTGCCCGCGACGTAGCCGGAGTCGACCCGTACGCCCTGGCCGGCGGGCTCGTTCCAGGTGGTGATCGCACCCGGGCCGGGCAGGAAGCGCTTCGGGTCCTCGGCGTTGATCCGCAGCTCGATGGCGTGCCCGCGCGGGGTGAGCGCGTCCGGGTCGAAGGTCGGGGCCAAGCCGGCGGCCACCCGCAACTGCTCCTCGACCAGGTCGACGCCGTAGACGTACTCGGTCACCGGGTGCTCGACCTGGAGCCGGGTGTTCATCTCCAGGAAGAAGAACTCCTGCGTGGATGGATCGAGCAGGCACTCCACGGTGCCCGCGTTGCGGTAGCCGACCGCCTCGCCGGCCCGGACCGCGGCGGCGAGGAACCGCTCCCGCAGCTCGGGGGAGACGGCCGGGGACGGCGACTCCTCCACCAGCTTCTGGTTGCGCCGCTGCACCGAGCACTCGCGCTCGCCGAGGGCCACCACCCGGCCGTCGGCCAGGCCGAGGATCTGCACCTCGACGTGGCGTACCCGGGGGAAGTAGCGCTCGAGCAGCACCGAGCCGTCGCCGAACATCCGCTCGGCGAACGAGCGGACCTTGTCGTACTCGGTGCGCAGCGCCGCCTCGTCGGTGGCCACGCCCATGCCCATGCCGCCGCCGCCCGCCGCGGCCTTGACCATGACCGGGTAGCCGATCTCGGCCGCGGCGGCCACCGCTGCGGCCAGGTCCGCGGCCGGCTCGGTGGTGCCGGGCGCGACCGGCACCCCGGCGGCCGACATCAGGTTCCGCGCGTTGATCTTGTCGCCCATCGCGCTGATCGCGTCCGCACCGGGCCCGACCCAGATCAGGCCGCTGGCCTCGACGGTACGGGCGAAGTCGGCGTTCTCCGACAGGAAGCCGTAGCCGGGGTGGATGGCCTGGGTGCCGGTGCTCTTGGCGGCGGCGAGGATCGCCTCCACGTTCCGGTAGCTCTGCGCCGGGTTCGCCGGGCCGACGCAGACCGCCTGGTCGGACTCGGTCACGAACGGCAGGCCGGCGTCGGCCTCCGAGTGCACCGCGATCGCCCGGATGCCGAGCCTCTTCGCGGTACGGATGATCCGGCGCGCGATCTCGCCCCGGTTGGCGACCAACAGCGATTCGAACAAGGAAGGGTCCCTTCTTAACGCTTCTTGCATAGCAGGGGCCCCTTCTTAACACGCCGACGGCACGCGCGCTTAACGGGCGTTAAGGCGCGCGCGGCGTGTCAGCTCGGGTCGGTGGGAGCGAGCAGGGCGGCGAGCGTGGCGCCGCGCAGCAGCTCGGCCCGGCGTTGGCGGTCCACCTCGCCGCCGAGGAACGGGGTGGAGTTCATCAGGCCGAAGGCCGCGTGGGCGAGCACCCGCGCCTCGCCGTCGGGCAGTCCCGGGTGCAGCGCGGTCAGCACCGTCACCCACTCCTCGACGTACAGCCGCTGGAGCCGGCGGATCCGGCGGCGCGGCTCGTCGGGGAGACGGTCCAGCTCGTGCAGGTGCAGCGCGATCACCGCCGGGTTGGCCAGCGCGAAGTCGACGTGGAAGTCGATCAGCGACTCCAGCGTGCCGCGCGGGTCGTCGGGTTGGTGGGCGGCGCGTTCCCGGCCACCGGCGAGCAGCCCCTCGCTGACCGGGATCAGCGCGGCGACCAGCATCGCCTCCTTGCCGGCGAAGTGGTGGTAGAGCGCCGGACCGGTCACGCCGGCGGCCGCGCCGATGTCGTCCATCGACACGCCGTGGTAGCCGCGGGCGGCGAAGAGTCCGACCGCGATCTCCAGGATCTCGTCCTTCCGGGACCGGCGTCGGCCCGCACCCGTCGCGCCGTGCGCCGCGCCCCGCGCCTGCTGTTCCACCGCCACCGGGCCAGCCTAGACCTCACCCGCGACGCGGTGGAGTCTCGGTTACCCGTCAGTCGCCTCACACTCCCGGCCGCGCCGCCGCGTCCTCTACTCGACGCGCCTCGCCGCATGCCGCGGCCGCCTCCCGCCCCGAAGGCTCTGGAGATGCCGCATGTCGCGGCTTCCGCCCGACCGGACGGCCCGGGATGCCGCATGCCGCGACCCCAACCCGACCAGCGGGCCACCCGGCGGTGCGGGATGCCGCAGACCGGGGCATCCCGCACCAGGGACACCCCCGGTCTGCCGCATACCGAGCCGCCTTCGTCGGGCGGCGACGGTCAGTCCTCCTCGATGCCGTGCTCGGCGCGGATCTTCGCCGCCTCGGCCGGCCGGCCCTGGTCGTCGAGGGCGCGGGCCAGCAGCCAGGCGGCCTGGGTGGCCGGGCGGGAGCCGCTCGGCAGCCCGCCGAGCACCGGGCGCAGCAGCCGCTCGGCGTCCTCGGGCCGGCCGTCCCGCAGCAGCAGCTCGCCGGTCAGCACCTCGACCTGCGCCGCCTCGCCGAACGCCTCGATCGACCGGAGGCGCTCGGGCACGCCCGCCACCCGGTCCAGCGCGGCCGTCAGCCGGTCCTCGGCGATCAGCACCCGGGCCACCGCGTCGGCGGCCATCGCCCGCTCGTACGTCACCACGGGCGGCTCGTCGGGCAGGCCGGCGAGCGCCGCCGCCGCCTCGTCCACCCGCTCGATCGCGGCCACCGCTGCCGGCAGGTCACCCGACCAGTGCAGGGCGAGCAGCTCCCGCCGCCGGGCCCGCAGCTCGTCCACCGGGTGCCCGGCCAGCCGCCAGGCGGACGCGGCCGCCGCGAACTTCTGGGCGGCCACGGCGTCCCGGTCGGCGTCGTAGAGGATGCCGCCGGCCTCCTCCAGCACCTGTGCCCGGTGCGGCAGATTGTCCGGCCCGTCCAGGTTCTCCGCGAGCTGGTCGAGCAGCGCCAGCGCCGGGTCGATCTCGCCGAGGCCCTGGTAGATGCCGGCGAGCAGGTGGCGGCACCGGTCGGCCTCGGCCTGCGCGCCGGCCCGGTCCAGCCCGAGCACCGCCTCCTCGGCCACCTCGGCGGCCTCGCCGAGCCGGCCGGCCACCCGGTAGGCGTTGGCCAGCTCCCAGCGGAGCAGCGCGTCCCCCGGCGCACCCTGCTCCACGCAGAGGGTGACCGCCTCGGCGAGATCCTCCACCGCCTCGCCGGCCCGGTCGGCGGCGAGCAGTGCCCGCCCCCGCGTGACACGTAGCGGCAGCCGGGCACCGGGCGGGGCGTACGCCAGCGCCTCGTCGCACGCGGCCACGGCCTCGGCCGGGTCGTCGACCGAGCGGGCGTACGCCAGGCAGGCGGCGGTCAGCATCTCGCTCTCGCCCAGCGCCCCGGCGAGCCGGCGAGCCTGTGCCGCCGCCTCCCGGAACTCCTCGGGCCGCGCCAACTGCTCCAGCACGTGCGTACGGTGCAGCGCCACCCGGCCGGCCAGCCAGGGGTCGGCGTCGACGTCGACGGTGGCCCGGTCGAGCGCGTCCAGCGCCTCCGCCCACCGCTCCCGGTGCACGTGGGCCAGCGCCAGCCGGTCCCAGGCCGCCGCCCGCTCGCGCCGCTCACCGTGGGCGGCGAGGTGTTCGGCCGACTCCCGGGCCAGGGCCAGCCCTTCCTCGCTGCCCTCCTCGGTCATGCACAGCAGGGCGCCCAGCCGGCCGGCCACCACCTGCGCCCGGAGCGGGTCCGGCACCTCCCGCCACGCGGCCAGGGCGGCCCGGTTGGCCTCGATCGCCACGGCCACCTCGTCGCCGTCCTGCTCGGCCAGCTCACCGGCGCGCAACTCCAGACGCCAGGCTCGGGTGGCCGCCGGCAGTTCGGCGTCGCCGTACCGCTCGTCGTACGCGCGCAGCGCGGCGACCAGCCCGTCCCGCCGGTGGGTACGCCAGCACTGGTCGGCCAGGGCCAGCAGCTCGTCGGGGCTCGCCTGGGCCGGCACGGTGACCGGTGCCGTGGGTGTCGTCCCGCCGCCCGGGGTGGCCGTCGACCGGTCACCGCCCGCCGTCGACCCGCCGCTGCGGGGGGCGGGCACCGGCCGCCGGCGCAGGCTGGCGGAGAGTGGCAGGTGCTCGCCGACCGGCCCCGCCGCCAGCCGCCGGGCGATCAGCCCGGACTGGTGGCTGGTGCCGTTGCGCGCGTCGAAGCGCTCGGCCAGCGCGGTCGCCGTGCCGGCCAACTCGTCCGCCAGCGCGCCCGCCGACAGGTCGGCGGCCGGCCGGTCACCGGACGCCCGGCGGTGCACGGTCAGCTCGGCCGGCACCTGGCGCAGCGCGGCCGAGGCCGCGGCCGCGAAGTGCATGGCGGCGGCCGGGGTGGGCGCCCGGTCCAGCCAGTCGAGGTGCCGTTCGACCAGCTCCAAGGCGCGCGCCTCGTTGCCGGTCACGGTGCAGAACTCGATGTGGTCGGAGATCTCCCACAGGTCCGCCAGGCGCCCGCGCAGCCGGCGGTACGCCTCCCGGTGCGCGTTCCGCGCCGCGTCCGCCCGGCCGGTCTCCCGGTAGGGCGTGAGCAGCGCGGTGAGGATCGCCTGCGGCTGCTCGGTGCAGCTCAGTCGGCCGGCGAGCACCGGCTCGGCGAGCGCCACCGCCTCGTCGTGGCGGCCGGTCCGGGCCAGGTGCTCGACCTGCGTGGTCGGGTCGCAGCCGGCGCAGTCGGAGAGCGCGTCCCGGGGCGTGGTCATCCAGCGGCGGTACCACTCCGCCGTCTCCTCCTCGGCGCCCAGGTGCGCGGCGACCAGGTAGCGGTGCTTGTGCACCGCCTGGAGGGTGTGCCCCGACTCCCGGTAGCGCCGTTCCATGTCGTCGAGCACCGCGTACGTCCGGTCGAGCGGCAGCTCGGGGAACTTCAGCATGGCGGTGACCATGTACTTGAAGAACCAGAGCAGCTGGTGGGTGTAGCGCTGGTGGTAGGGCTGCGGGTCGCGGTCGTATTCGGCGAGGCACCAGGAGAAGGTGACGAAGGACTTGGCCGGCTCGCCGCCGTAGACGTACGCGGTGGTGCCGGTGATCCGGGCGGCGAACGCGAGGTGCCGGTCGTCGCTCACGTCGGCGCGGCGCAGCAGCTGCTCCAGCGCGGCGATCTGCCCCGGGCCGTACGGCATGTTGTCGATCTCGTAGAGCATCCGCCAGAGGTCGTCGTCGCTCATGGCCTCACTCCCGTCCGGGTACGGCCCGGCCCAGCAGGCCGAGGAAGGAACTGTTCAGCAGGGCGGCGTCCGCCGCCCGGATCGGATGGTGCCCGAGCAGCAGGGCCTGCCCGTAGAGCGCCTCGACGGCCAGCCCGACCAGCTCCGGGTCGGTCAGCGTGGTGACCCGGCGGACCAGCGGGTTGCGGTGGTTGAGCACCAGCTGCGGCCGGTCCGGCGGCGCGGAGGCGGCCAGCGCGTCGAGCACCCCGCCCCACAGCTCGTCGGCCTTGTCGCGGCTGGCGGCGAGCTGGTCGTGGAACGCGGCCGAGCGGGAGACCAGGTAGAGCGCCGGCAGCGAGACCGGGTCGTACGCCCGGACCACCACCTCGCAGCCGAGCCGTTCCAGGGCTCGCTGCGCCCCGGCGAGGAACGGCCGCAGGGCCAGCTCGGTCTGCGGGTCGAGGATGTCGAAGCGGGTGGTCAGGTCGCTCGGCTCCAGCCGCTCGATCAGCACCGACCGGTCGACCGTGGGCAGCCGCTCGATCAGCTCGGTGTCGTACGTGTAGCCGCCGTTGACCACGGCCAGGTCCTGCGCGGCCGCGACGGCGGCGAGCTGGCGGAACTCGTCGAGGCTGGCGGCGTAGCGGAGCACGCCGTGCCGCTGGCGGAACTCGGCGAGGGTGAGAGTGCCGACGTTGGTGTCCATCGGCCACCACTGGTCGACGAGGCGGAGCATCTCGTCGTCGTGCAGGGCGAGCGCCTTGACCCCGAGGTGGTGCACCTGGAGGAACTCGGCGAGCCGGCGCGGGTCGTGCTTGGCCAGCCGGACCAGCCAGCCGCGGATCTGGTCACCGAGCGCCTCCCGGGTGGCGGTGAGCAGGGCGTCCTCGTAGAGCGCCTCGCGGCTGGCGGTGGGCCGCAGCTCGCTGGCGTCGACCACGCAGTGGGCGAAGAACGCCCAGTCGGGCAGCAGCCCGTCGGCGTGCTCGGTGAGCAGCATCCGCTTGAGATGGACGCGGTGCCCGGCCCGGGCGGCCGGGTTCACCGGGGTGGGCAGGATGAAGGCCACGCCGGTGAGGCCCGCCTCGGGCACCGACAGCGGCACCACGTCGAACGGGATGAAGCCGAGCGCCTCCTGCGCGTACCGCTGGAGGGCCGCGCGGTCGACCGGCGCGCCCGGGGTGGTCGGCCACGGCGGCGGGCCGGTGGTGGTGGGGGTGTCGCCGACCTGGACGTCCACCGGCAGCAGGCTGCCGTAGAGGCGGGCCAGCTCGGTCACGGTCGGCACGCCGAACCACTGGTCGGCGTCGCGCCGGGGCACCAGCGTCACCGTGGTGCCGGGCTCGTCGCGGGCCTGCTCGGGTGCGGCCACCTGGACCGCATACCGGCCGTCGGCCCAGCCCGTCCAGAGCACGGTGGGCTGGTCGGCGTGCCGGGTGACCACCCGGATCTCGTCGGCGACCAGGAAGCAGGAGAGCAGGCCGATGCCGAACTGGCCGAGGAACTCGTGCCGGGAGAAGCCCAGCTCGTCGCGCTTGGAGCTGCGGCCGATGGTGGCCAGCAGCTCGTGCACCTGGGCCTCGGTGAGACCGATGCCGGTGTCGCGTACGCGCAGCGTGCCGTCCCCGGTCAGCTCCGGCGGCTCGATCCGGACCCGGGCCGGGGCGTCCGGCTCGGCGGACCGGCGCGCGGTGATCGCGTCGACGGCGTTCTGGAGCAGCTCCCGGACGTAGACCCGCGGGCTGCCGTAGAGGTGATGACTGAGCAGGTCGACGATGCCCCGGAGGTCGACCTGGAAGGTGCGGTCCACTCGTGCTCCCCGTTCGGATTCCGGCGCTCACCGTACCGGCCGCCACCGACGGTGTCCGTCCCCTTTTCCGCCCGCTTGACCCTCGACCCGGTTCGGGCCGCAGGGTCGGTCGGCATGAACCCTCCCGGCGGCCGGGTCATCGTCGGCGGCTGCCGGACGCTGCGCGGGGTGGGTTCCGTCGTCGAGCGCCGGACGGAGCCGGTCCCCGTCCCTAGGCTGGGACGGGCGGAGGGAGAGGAGGGTGGGGTGACGCGGCACGACGACGCCGGTACGCGGCGCCGGCAGCGGCAGCTGGCCGGTGTGCTGCTGGTCGGGGCAGGGCTCTTCGACGCCGTCTCCGGAGTCGGTGACGTGGGCGACGACCCGTACGTGGTGGTCACCCGCGAGGGGATCTTCCATCTCGACGTGACCGGCTGGATGTGGGCCCACCTGGTCACCGCGGTGCTGATGGGGGCGGCCGGGCTGCTGCTCCTCGCCCGTTGGCGATGGTCGCTCCGGCTGGCGGCGGCGGCCGCGATCGTCGGCATCGGCTTGCACCTGATCGTGCTCCCGTACCAGCCGCTGTGGGCGCTGATCGTGATCGGGCTGGCGGTGGCGGCGCTGCGGCTGCTGTGGCGGGGCCGGGTCGGCGAGGTCAGCGACAGACCTTCCCGGTGAAGGCCGGATCGTTCGTCCCCTTGCTCCGCCAGACCGGGTTGAGGCTCAGTGGCAGCGGCGGCGCCTGCCAGGCGGCGGACATCTCCTGGAGCAGGGTGTACCCGCTCTGCGGCTGGCTCACCGGCTGCCCGGCCAGGAAGTTCACCAGCCGGGCCTCGACCACCGGCTGGGCGAGCAGGCCGCCGTGCACCGCCGGCATCTGGAAGACCGGCACGGCGGTGAATTCGCCCGGTGGCGCCTCGGTGGCGGTGGTGGTCGGCAGGAACGCCACGATCCGCACGCCGGGGACCGGGCACATCAGGTTGTTGCGGTAGAAGGGCGCGCCGTCCAGCAGCGACCGGATGAACGGCTCGTCCGGCCCGCTGCCGCTGTGCGCGAGGAGGTCGGCGACCCCGAACAGGACGCGCAACTGCCATCCGACGGCGATCCCCCAGCCCTGCGACGCGTCCTCCGGTGGGTAGTAGGAGCGGCCGGCGTTGATCAGCGGGCTGAACATGGCCAGGGTGTCCACCGCCGGGTGCGGTCGCTCGGCCAGGTAGGTCCGGGCCACCATCGCCCCCTCGCTCTGTGCGACGAGCGCCACCGGCCGTCCGGTACGCCGGTGCAGCAGCTGCACCTGGGTGTCCAGCAGCGCCACGCTGGAGGCGATCGAGCGGTAGGTGTCCCGGGCCGCGTAGGGGAGCGGGCGGCCCTGCCCGTCCAGTCCCTGGTAGGAGAACCACTGCACGTTCGGGTCGGCGGTCGGCTCACCGCCGTACGCGCTGCCGTGCCCGCCGAGGAAGATCACCGCGTGCCGGACGTCGCTGGGCAGCGGGCGGTCGAGCAGGGGAATCATCGGCGCCTGCTTGGAGGTGCCGGGCAGCGCGGCGAAGAACGGCTGCACCACCATCGGCATCACGAACGCGAGCAGGATGGCCAGCGGTGCGACCGGCACCCGGGCCCACCGGACCGGCCGGCGCGGCAGCAGCGAGGCGGCCACGGTGCGCTGCCAGAGCAGCCCGTTGACCGCCCCCGCGACGGCCGCCACCGGGACGGTCCACCAGGCCGGCACGGTCCAGACCAGCGCGCCGCCGACGGTGAGCACCACGAAGTTCAGCAGCGACCAGCCGACCAGCTCGATCGAGGGCAGCCCGCGCCACCAGGTCTCCTCGACGGCGGCCCGTTGCAGGAGCGGCGCCAGCAGGAACAACGGCAGTAACGAGGCGAGCAGCAGCCAGGAGAGGGCCACCACGGAGGCGGCCAGGGAGAGCGCGGCCCACGGCGACACCACCACGCTGAGCACCGAGGTCAGCACCAGGTTCCGTACGAAGAGCCGGCGGATTCTGGGTCGGGGCACGTGCCGGGGCCAGGCCAGGGTGACCAGTCCGGTGGTGAGCAGCGCCCGGAACGCGACCACCACCGCCAGACCGAGGACGAAGGTCGGCCACGAGTCGTGGTAGACCAGCAGCCAGCGCAGGTCGTGGTAGGTGTCGTACGGCCAGACGGCGCTCACCTGCGGGGCCAGGCCCTCCGCCGCGCGGAAGCCGAAGCCGACCAGGATCGCGCCCTCGACGGCCGGGGGCAGGGCGGCCAGCACGAGCAGCGCGACGAAGCGGCTGTCCAGGCGGCCCACGCCCCCTCCCTCGGTTGCTCCGACGACTGCTCATCCGCAGCCTGCCCGGATCGGCCACGGCCCGGCGGGTCAACGCCGGATCATTGCCCGGTCGGGCTCGAAGCCGGCCAGCCGAACGGCGATCCGCTGCCGCGCCGAGGGCAGCCGGGAGGCGGCCCGGAACAGCAGGTTCCGCAGCGGCCGGCCGGCGGGCGGCAGCGTGGCGAGCCGGGTTAGCCGGTCGGCGAAGGCGACCACCTCCGCGGCGCGGGGTCGCCGCGCAGCCGCGTACCCGTCGAGAAGCGTCTCGGGGCGGCCGGCGAGCACCCCGGCGAGGGCCTCGCCGAGGGCGACCGCGTCGCGGAGCCCGAGGTTCATCCCCTGCCCGCCCGCGGGGCTGTGCACGTGCCCGGCGTCCCCGGCGAGCAGCACCGGCCCGGCGCGGAACGACCCGGCGATCCGGTGGTGGATCCGGAACCGGGAGGCCCAGAGCAGCTCGGTGATCCGGTCCGGTCGCCGAGCCGGCCCGCGCTCGTCGAGCAGTGCCTGGAACCGGGCGGCGTCCGGCTCGCGCGGCGCGTCGGCCACCGCGGCCACCAGCCGGACCGAGCCATCCGGCAGCGGCGCCCAGACCAGCGGACCGCGCCGGTCGAGGAAGAGGCTGACCTCGTCGCGGGGCAGCGTGCTCGTCACTCGGACGTCGGCGAGCAGGAAGGATTCGCCCGGGTCCTCGGTGGGTCCGCCGAAGTCGATGCCGGCCAGCTCACGGACCACGCTGTGCATGCCGTCGGCGCCGATCACCCAGCGGGCCCGGACCGTCTCGCCGCCGGCGAACCGGGCGGTGGCGCCGCCGCCGTCGCGGTCGAGCCCGACCAGCTCGTACGGCCGGAGCACCTGCCCGCCGAGCGCGGCCAGCCGGTCGGCGAGCACCGCCTCGGTCTCCGCCTGGGACACCATCAGGGCGTACGGGTAGCGGGACGGCAGCCGGTCGAAGGGCACGGTGAGCAGCACCCGGTCGCGGTCGCGGACGGTGAACCGGGGCGAGGGCAGGCCACGGGCGGCGAGCGGGGCGGCGACTCCGATCTGGTCCAGCACCTCCAGGGTGCCGGCGTGCACCACGGCGGCCCGGGAGGTGACCGGCGGCGCGGCGAGCCGGTCGACGACGGTGGCTCGCACCCCGTGGCCGGCCAGGGTGACGGCCGCGGCCAGCCCGGTCGGGCCGGCTCCCACCACGAGGACGTCGGTGCGCTCGGGCAACATGGTCCACCTCCGATGCCAACAACTGTTTGCCAACACTTGTTGACAACGTTAGGCGCGGGCGGGCTTCGATGTCAACGCTTGTTGGCATACAGTCGTGGACATGACCGACACGGCACCCGGCACCCGCCGCTCGCACGCCACCCGGGCCGCCATCCTGCGCGCCGCCCGGGAACGCTTCGCCGCCGAGGGGTACGACCGCGCCACCATCCGGGCCATCGCCGCCGACGCCCGGATCGACCCGTCGATGGTGATGCGCTACTACGGCAGCAAGGAGGGGCTCTTCGCGGCGGCGGCGGAGTTCGACCTGCGCCTGCCCGATCTGGGCGACGTGCCGTCCGAGCGGCTCGGCGAGGCGCTCGTCCGGCACTTCCTCGACCGGTGGGAGGGCGACGAGACCCTGGCCGCGCTGGTGCGTACGGCCAGCACCAACCCCGGCGCCGCCGAGCGGATGCGGACCGTCTTCGCCGACCAGCTCGCCGCCGCGGTGACCCGGCTCGGTGGCGACCCCGCCGCGTCCGACCGGCCGGCGGCGAACGCCGCGCCGACCGGTACGGCGAGGGCGACCACCGCCGCGACCGTCAGCACCAGCCAGACCGCCCCCAGCAGGGACTCCGGCAGCGCGGTCACCGGCCAGAGCACCAGCGCCGCGAACGGCGGATAGGTGAACGGGCCGCCGTTCTCCGCGACGTACCCGTACAGCGGGCGCCCGGCCCGCAGGTCGGCCAGGGCGCCGCGATAGATGTGCAGGTCGGACAGGTGGTCCGGGCGGCGCAGCACCAGCCCTGCGGAGACGGTGGCAGCCAGCGCGAACGCGACCCACAGCAGCATCACCCGGCGGTCCCGCATCGACCGAGGATAGGCCGACCGGTCCGGGTACGGGGGGCGCTGTCGCCCGGCCACCGCTCCGCTCCGGACCGCGGGCGGTCGGCGGGACCGGGCGGGCCGGTCAGCCGGCGAGTGCCGCCCGGGCCTCGGCCAGCCGTACCGGCTCGTCGTGGGCCGAGACGTACCACTCGACGTCGTCGGTGAGCAGGCCCCGCGCCATCGCCAGGTCGGGCCCGTCCTCGGGCGTCCGTAGGTGCGCCGGCGGCGGGTACCAGCAGTCGCCGAGCAGCAGCACCCCCGAGTCCGGCACCAGCACCACCGACGAGTCGGGGGCGTGCCGGCCGCCGACGTGCCGGACGACCACCCCGGTGGGCAGGGTCAGCTCGTCGGCGAAGGTCCGCGTCGGCGGCAGCACCGCGAAGCCGTCCCAGGAGTCCACGGCGAGGGCCCGGGCCCGGTAGCTGTGCCCCAGCAGGGGATTGGCGGCGACCTCCGCGCGGAGGTGGCGGTGGCTCCACGGCCGGGCGGCGTCGGCGCGCAACGGCGCGACCCCGGCCTCGTGCCCGACGATCTCGACGTCCGGCCAGGCGCACGCGCCCCACACGTGGTCCCAGTGGTGGTGCGTGTAGACCAGCCAGCGCGGCTCGGGCAGCCCGGCGGCACGCAGGCCGGCCTGGATCTCGCGGGCGTGCGCCGGGCTCTGTCCCGCGTCGACGAGCACACTGCCGCGCTCGTCGGCGACCACCGCCACGGCCGGCCGGACCGCGAACGGGTCGGGATCGCCGGGGAACAACCAGACCCGGCCGGCCAACTGCACGGGCATGACGGTGTCGATGGCCAGTCCCCTTCCCCGATGGCGGCACGCGGTCCACTCGCGACGCCGAGGATATCGCTGGCCGTAGGGTGCGGCCGGCCCGGTTCCGTAGTCCGGACCGGCCGCCCCGGAAGCGGGTGGGCGGCCGTACATCCGCCCACCCGCGGTCGCCCGCCGGTCAGGTGCGGACGTTGGGCAGGTTCACCCCGCAGGTGCGTTCGATGAACTCGCCCGCCCGTCGCCCGCTCGCCTGGACCGCCTCGGGCGAGTCCCGCGTCGCCGCCGCCGGCCCGTGGGTGTGCGCTTCGGTGCCCGGCGCGTGCCCGTGCTCCTCGTCGGTTCGTCGACCATCGAGCCGGCCAGCCGGCGCAGGTCGGCGACCAGGTCGGCCGGTGCCGAGCGGATCATCGACTGGAGCGCCGCCTCCCGCTCGTCGCCCGTCACCCGGGCCTGGTTGGTCAGGGTGAAGCTCTCCGCCTCCGCGCAGAACCGGTCCCGCCCCGACCAGTCCGCTGGCAGGTCCGGCCGGGACAGCCACCAGCCGCCGAGGGCCACCGCGACCAGCCCCGTGACGACCGCGCCCGACTAGCAGCCGACGGTCAGGCATTGTTGTTGATCGAATCGATGTCGTGAGTGTCCAGGTACTTCGGCCAGATGTCGTCGCGCATGCACGAGTTGTCGTTGCTGTCGGTGCTGTGGAACCGGTGCCCCAGCGACCCGGTGTGCCCGAACTCGTGGCAGCCGAGGCTCGGGGACTTGGTTAAGGATCGTCAGTGATCGTGGTGCGGTCGTGGGTGTCGGTGTCTTCTGGTTTGATGCGGGCGGTGGGGGGTCTGCGCCGGCGGCGAGTGCTGTCGTGTGGCGGTCGTGTGCGTGGTGGCCGGGTCTGGGTGTGGTGAGGTTGGTGGCGGGTGAGTCGGGCGGTGTCGCTGGCTGAGGGCGAGGCCTCCCGCACCGCGTGTGTTCGCGCTCTTGTGCGCGCAGGCGTGGATGAGAAGACCGGCGAGGTCCTGTCCCAGGCCGTGCTGGCCGAGCGTGTCGGCTGGTGCGCCGATCTGGTGGCGGGCATGGTCTCCGGGCTGTTGGCGCAGCGGTGGAACGCCCTCGATGTGCAGGTGCTGGCCTCCGGCGTGGACGCGGGTGGGCGGAGGTTGCCGTCGAACGCGTGGATGGCGTTGCGGCGCCTGGGTTGGACCGTCACCGTCCCCGACGGGGTGAGGGTCAATGACCGGATCGTGCGGATGGCCCAAGAACAGGCCGGGCGTGCGCTGCGGTCGGTGAACTGGCGTGCCGATCTGACCGCCGCGGTCCTCGCATCCTGGCCGGCCGATCCGCGCAAGCGCACCGGGCAGGAGTGGGATCAGGTGCGGGAGGCGATCCCTGGCGGGAAGTATCTGCCGGCCAACGTCATCAAGGGCCGCACCCGGCAGGTGGCCAGGTTCCTAAACGCCAACGGCCGCCTCCCGGTGGACGTGTTCGAACTGGAAGGCGCGCCGCGAGTCCCGCGGATGCTGCTGCTTGCGGCGTGTGACCGGCAGCAGGCCACGATCGAACGCAGCGACACCGACCCGGGCAGGGTCCTGCTGCGCCTGCAGTTGCCCACCCGGCCGGATCCGCGCACGTACCGGGACTGGACGTGGGTGGCCTGCCCGATCACCCTGCCGCCCACCGTGCCCGCGGACGCGGTACTGCACCTGCCCACCCTGCGGGTCACCGGCCGGCAGGTGCGCGCCGAAGTCGCGTTCACGCATGCGGTGCTGAAAGCCCGGCGCACCGGCCACTCGGTGGCGCTCGGGGTGGACTGGGGTCTGAACACGCTGCTGAGCGCGGGGGCCCTGCGACAGCGAGCCGACGGCCGGATCACCGCGTTGGGGGCTGGGGGTCAGTTCCGGGCCGCCGGAGTCCTGGCCAAGCAGCACCGCCTGCGCCGCCTGTCCGAGCGGCTGCACGCGAAGGCCGACCACTATCAGCGGCTCATCGGCGTCGACCCGCAGCACCACCTGCTCGGCAAGCTTGCCGTGCTGCGCAACGAGATCCGGCACGTCTCCGAACGCCGCCAGAACCTGAACGCCGCGCTCGCCTGGGCCGCCGCCCGCTGGACGGTCGACCAGGCGATCGCCGCCGCCGCGACCGTGGTCTACGTCGAAGACCTGCGGTCGATGGAAGCCAAGGGCATGGGCGCCACCCTGAATACGCGGCTGTCCCAGCAGGTGCGCGGGAAGATCGTCGAGCGGATGCGGCACCTCGCCGCCGAGCACGGTATCGCCGTCGTCGACGTCCCGGCCCGCAACACCTCCAAACACTGCCCGCAATGCCTGACCCCGCTACGGCACCGCAAAGCCCCCGACCAGCCCACCACCCCGGGCTGGAAATGGGCCATCTGCCCCCACCAGTCCTGCGGCTGGCAGGGCGACCGCGACCACGGCGCCTGGCAGCGCGTCGCCGCCCGCGGCCTCACCCACCAGAACAACACCGCCACCGACAAGTCCAACGGGCAGATGATCATCCGCGCCGTGGTCGACAAGCTCGAAGCCTGCGCGGTCATCACCAGCACCAGCCGGACGGATCGGTCGAAGACTGGCCCCACCCGGCACAAGCCACCACGCCCCGCGCCCAGGCGACGCAGGGCACCCTCCCCCACCCGGCCCCAGGGCCGGGCGGGCAAGCGTCCGGAGGGACACGCACCAACG
>NZ_JBSGJR010000084.1:0-16994 GCF_053605645.1 Micromonospora sp. NPDC003776 | reverse complement strand
CACGCCCCGCCGCGGCTGCCGCGCCGCGGCGCGGCACACCCCTGGCCGCAGCCCCTGCCCGCGTCCTGGTCCGGGCAGTTGGAGCGGCCCGAGCCGCTGCCGTACGCGCAGGTGGAGCCGGCCGTGGTCGCCGAGATCGACGCCGACACGGCCTTCGAGCACCAGCGCTGGCGCCACCGCGTCCGGTACGCCAGAGCCCGGCCGGACCTGTCCGTCCACGACGTGCCCCTGCTCCTCGGCGAAGGCGACGACCCGTTCGGCGTCCCGGCCGGCTGAGGTGCGACGGCTTCGCCGAGGGCCCGGACGTGCGCGAAAGGTTGCGCCGTCGCACCCGCACTCCGCCGCGACGCCGTCGGCCGCCCCCGGGGTGCCCTACCGGCTCCGCACGGTGGTGAGATCGGCCAGGCCGGAGATGGTGAGCAGCGGCGCGAGCAGCGGGCTGGCGACGAGCGCGATCCGTTCCGCGTGCGGGAACAGGGCGGCCAGGCCGGCGCTGTCGAGGTACTCGACCGCGGTGAGGTCCACGACGAGGGGCGCGCCGTCGGCCTCGACCGCGTCGCCGAGCGCGGCGGCGAAGGCGGCCGCGTTGCTCATGTCGATCTCGCCGATGGCGGTCAGCACCCGGGCACCGTCGGGGCGGCTGCTGTTCGTGAGGGTGAGAGCCGTGGTCATCCGGTGATCCTTGCCTGCATGTCCACGGTGGTCCCCGTGGCGCCGGGAATGACGGTGATGGTGTCCATGAGAGCGCGCATGAGCACGAGGCCCCGACCGCGGTGCCGGCTCGCCGCCCCATCGGGCATCCGCCAGCACCCGCTGTCGGTGATGCTCAGCAGAAGCTCGTCGGCGGTGGCGGCGGCCCGCAGCCGGATCAGGCCGCCCGGGGTGTCCCGGTGGCCGTGCTCGATGGCGTTGGCGCACGCCTCACCGGCCGCCACCAGGATGTTGTAGGCGTTGGCCGGATCCAGCCCGCAGCGGTCCAGCCATTGTCGCAGTGCGCCGCGGACGCCGGCCAGCTGTGCCGACTCGGCGGGGAAGTCCAGCTTCAGCGGTCCTGGATGGCGGTAGAGGAGCAGGGCCACGTCGTCGTCGTACCCGCCTTCCGGGGTGAGCTGGTCCATCATCTGGGTGGCGAGGGTCTCGATGGGAATGCCGCGGCCCTGCTGGATGGCCGCGACGGCCTGGGCGATACCGGCGGTCAGCGGTTGGCGGCGGCGTTCGACGAGGCCGTCGGTGTAGAGCATGAGCGTCGCGCGGGGTGGCACCAGGGTCTCCGCCTCCGCGCGGTCCAGGCCGGGGCGTACGGCGAGCGGCCGGGAGCGGCCCTGGTCGAGTAGTTGGGTGGTGCCGTCGGCGCGGGTGATGATGGCCGGGGGGTGCCCGGCGCTGGAGTAGCGCAGCCGGCCGGTGGCCGGGTCCAGGACTCCGCAGAAGACCGTGGCGCAGGCCGCGCCCGGGAGCAGGGCGGCGAAGCGGTCCAGGGCGACCAGCGTCCGGGCCGGGCTGGCATCCTGCAGCAGCAGGGCCCGGCAGGCGCTGCGTAGCTGCCCCATCACCGTGGCGGCCTGCAGGCCGTGGCCGACGCAGTCGCCGACCACGATGCCGATCCGCCCGTCGGGCAGCTCGACCGTGTCGTACCAGTCCCCGCCCACCTTCAGCGGCCGCGTGGCCGGGGAGTAGCGGACCGCGAAGCCGGCGGGCAGTTGCGCCGGACCGAGGATGGCCCGTTGCAGGGCCAGGGCGGTCTCGCGCTGCTGGTCGATCTGGTGAACGCGGTGCAGGCCCTGACCGACGTGGCCGGCGAGCAGGGCCAGCAGGGTCTGGTCCTGCTCGGTGAAGGGTCGCTGCTCGCCGAGGTCGATCCAGAGCACCATGGTGCCGAGCGGGTGCTCCACCGCGATCCCCGCGCCCCCCGTGCGCGCCGCCACCGGGGTCAGCAGCGGCGTGTCCCGGACGGCGACGAGCGCCTGCCGCCGCTCCTCGGGCAACGAGTCCCAGCGCAGCCCGGGATCCGTCGCGCGGACCGAGGGCACCGAGGAGCCGTCGAAGACGGCCGTGAGCACGCCCGCCGCCCGCCACAGCCGGCCCAACTCGGCGATGACCCCACCCACCGCGTCGGTCAGATCCTCCGCCCGCGACAGCCGTACGCTGAGCGCCGCCAGGGCGGTCTCCCGTTGCACCGCGTAGTGCTCGGCCGTCACGTCCCGGAACGTGCCCACGATCATGCGTCGCCCGGTGTCCGGGTCGTCGACCTGGTTGAAGGCGGCCGCCACCCAGAGCCGGTGCCCGTCCCGGTGCGTCGCGGGCACGGTGTAGGTGCCCTTCGTCTGGCCGACAAGCACCGAGAACGCCTCGGCCACCTGCCGGTGTGCCTCCGGCTCCGCCGCCCGATCCGGCCACCAGGGCGGAACGGGCGCGTAGGGAAGACCCTCGGGCCCGTAGCCGAGGATGTCGGTGAACGCGCTGTTGATCTCGATGACCGCACCGTCCTCGTCGCAGACGAAGAAGGCCTCCTGCAACGAGTCGACCAGTGCCGTACGCCACCGGGCATGATGGTTGCGCAGCCGCGCCAACTCCACGTTCGCCCGTACGCGCGCGAGCAGCTCGGCGGCCGCGAACGGTTTCACCAGGTAGTCGTCGGCCCCCGCCTCCAGCCCCTCGATGGACGCCTCCTGACCGGCACGGGCCGACAGCAGCAGCACCGGGGTGCCCGCCGTCCGTGGGTCCGCGCGCAGGGCGGCCACCAGTTGCAGGCCGTCCAGCCGGGGCATCATCACGTCACTGACCACCAGGTCGGGGGTGTGCGCCCGGACGGCGTCCAGCGCCGCCTGCCCGTCGGCGACCCCCTCCACCCGGTGCCCGGCGGAGCGCAGCAGGCGGGTGAGGTACTCGCGCATGTCCGCGTTGTCGTCGGCGACCAGGACCCGTGCCGCGGATCCGCCCAGGAGCGGCGCGACCGGCTCGTCGACCGAGGCCGGCCCCGCCGCGGCCGGCGCGGCCGCCGGCTCCGACGGCAGCCAGCGCAGGGCCTCCTGGACGAACGGCTCCGCCGAGACCGGGGCCCGGCCGATAGCGGTGGGCGCCAGCGCGTCGGCCGGCAGGTGGGCGGTGCCCAACGGCAGGCGGATCGTGAAGGTCGTACCCGCACCGACCACGCTGGCGGCGGTGATGGTGCCGCCGTGCAGCACGACCAGCTCCTTGACCAGGGCCAGGCCGATCCCGCTGCCCTCGTCCGACCGGGACCGGGCGTTCTCGATCCGGTGGAACCGCTCGAACAGCCGCGGCATCTCGTCCGCGGCCACGCCGATGCCGGTGTCCTCGACCCGCAGCACCGCCTGCCCGTCCTCGCCACGCAGCACCACGCGCACGGCGCCGTCGAAGGTGAACTTCAGCGCGTTGCTGAGCAGGTTGAGCACCACCTTCTCCCACATGCCCCGGTCGACGTACACCGGGTCCGGCAGCGGCGGGCAGTCCACCGTGAAGGCCAGGCCGGCGCGTTCGAACGCCGAGCGGAAGACGCTGGCCAGGTCGGCGGTCACCGCGGCCAGGTCGACCGGCTCGTAGCGCGCCTGCACCCGTCCGGCCTCGATGCGGGAGAAGTCCAGCAGGCTGTTGACCAGCTTGCTCAACCGCAGCGCGTTGCGGCGGATGACGTCCAGCTCCTCGCGTACCGGCTCGTCGGCGTCCTGCAACCGCCCGCGCAACTCGTCCACCGGCCCCATGATCAGGGTCAGCGGGGTACGGAACTCGTGGCTGATGTTGGAGAAGAACGTCGTCTTGGCCCGGTCCAGCTCGGCGAGCTCCTCCGCCCGCCGCTGCTGGGCCTGGTAGCTGCGCGCGCTGGCGATCCCCGTCGCCACGTGCCCGGCGGCCAGCTCCACGAACCCGCGGTAGCCGTCGTCCAGGGCCCGGTAGCGGTTCAGCCCGGCCACCAGGAACCCGTACGGCGCGCCACCCTGCTGCCGCAGCGGCACCAGCAGCGCCTGCACCGGCGGATCCGGCCACCGGCCGGTGGGCAGGTCCGCGAACGCCGCGCCGTCGAGCGCCACCGGCACCGACTCGCCCTCGGCCACCGCCGTCGCCGGCCAGACCGCCGCCGGGTCGGTGAGCGACAGCCGCGCCGGGGCCGCCGGGTGCCCGACGGCGATGCCGGTCGCCTCCACCAGTCGGGCCGCACCGTCGTCGCCGAACAGGTACGTCAGCGTGAACGGCAGATCCTGTCCGTTCCGGCCCAGCTGGCGGCTGGCGAAGGCCAGCATCTCCTGCTCGGTGCGGACCACGCTCGGATCCGAGCCCAGATCCCGCAGGGTCGCCATCCGCCGCTCGCCGATCACCCGCTCGGTGTCCTCGCTGACCACGCAGAGCATCCCGACCAGGGCGCCGTCGTCGTCCCGCAGGGGGCTGTAGGAGAACGTGTGGTACGTCTCCTCCCGGTACCCGGATCGCTCCAGGAAGAGCAGCAGGGCCTCGTCCCAGGTCGCCGCACCCGTGCGCAACACGGTGTCGATCCGGGGGCCGATGTCGTCCCAGATCTCCGCCCACACCTCGTTCGCCGGTCGGCCCAACGCCCACGGGTACTTGCGGCCCAGCGTGTCGCGGCGGTAGGCGGCGTTGCAGAAGAAGGTCAGCTCCGGCCCCCACGCCATCCACATCGGGAACCGGGACGACAACAGGATGCGCACCGCCGTCTGCAGGCTCTGCGGCCAGTCGTCCGGCGGGCCCAGCGGCGACGCCGACCAGTCGACCCGGGCGAGATCGGGGCCGATCTCACCGTCGACGCCGAACACGTCGGCACGCCCACGCGGGTCGGTGTCAGCGTCGTTCATCGCACGAGTCTCCCTCACCACAAGCCCTCTTGCTCGTCCGGGTTGCCCCGCCGCCGACCGGCAAAACCGACAAGAGACGGCGGTCAGTGCGGCCTGGCACACGTCTCGCCGCCACGCGGTGTGGTCTTCTCTGTGCGGTGCGTGTTTGTTCTGCTGGACCGATGAGTTCGGGACGCCGCGGTGGTCTACCAGCCGACACCGTCTGACACGAAGGGACCACCGCTATGGCAAAGGTCATCTCCACGCTGTTCATCTCGGCCGACGGCGTGGCCGAGATCGACCCCGACTGGCACTTCCCGTACTTCGACGAGCACATGGGCCGCGCCGTCGGCGAGGACTACGAGACCGCTGACGTGCTGCTCATCGGCCGCGAGACCTACGACAGCTTCGCCGGGGCGTGGCCCGACCGCGAGGCCGCGGGCGGAGAAGACGCCGCGTTCGCCAAGCAGCTCGGGGACGTGCGCAAGGTGGTGGTGTCGCGCCAGCCGTTGGCGTTCTCCTGGCGCAACTCGGAGCTGATCGACGGGGATCTCCTCGATGCGGTCGCCGCGCTGAAGGCCGACGCCGGCGTCCGGGGCATCCTCATTCCGGGGTCGATCTCGGTGGTGCAGCAACTGCTCGCCGCGGGGCTGGTCGACGAGCTGCGCCTGCTCGTGCACCCGGTGGCGGCGCGCAAGGGCCGCCGGCTGTTCGACGACGGCGACACGCCGTACCACCTGAAGGTGACGGCGACGGAGGCGTTTCCCACGGGCGTGCTGCGCGTGATCTACGCGCCCACCACGGCACCCGCCAAGGTCGGCTATGCCGAGGTCAAGGATCAGGTGCCGGGGGAGAAGTAGCAACCAGCGTACGGACTACCCTCACCGCCGTGACCACGATCGAGCGGCTCGAGCGGGACGTCTGGCCGGCTCCCGGTCCGGACGCCACCTTCCTCGTCCGGCGCTGCACGGAGCTGCGACGGAAGCCGTTGCCGGAGTTCACGGTCGAGGACCTGCGCGTCATGCTGGGGCAGGAGATCGGGGTGGCAGTTCTCCTGCCCCGGGCGGTGGGCGTGCTGCTGCGCGAACCACTGGCGGAGGGCGACCACTACCCGGGCGATCTGCTCGCCAACGTGCTGCGGCTGCCCGAGTCGGCCTGGTCGGACCTGCTCGGCGAACGGAGGCGGTTGGCGGCGGTCCTGTCCGAACTCGTCGCCGGTCCGGCGTTCTCGGACCCCGACCTGCCTCGCCGCGACCCGCTCCGGCAGCTCCGCGCCGCCATCGTGCGGTTCCTCGGTCGGTGAGCCCGCCCGCCGCCGGCGTCCCCCATACCATGAGCCGTATGCCCATCCCTCAATGGCGTCGCTCGCTCCTCCTCGCCGCCGCACTGGGCGTGGCGCTGGCCGCCTCCGGCTGCGCGCCGACCACCGACGCCGGATCGCCCACTCCGGCGCCGAGCGCCTCGCCCGCCGCGACCGCACCCGCGTCCACCCTGACCGCGACCGTGGCGCCGACGCCGACCGCCGCGTCGCCCAGCGCGTCACCCACCGCCACCCGCTCCGGGAAGGCGGTCGCGGCCCGGGTGACCGTGCAGCGCTCCGGCGGAGTGGCCGGAGTGACGCAGAAGATCGTGGTGGAGACCGACGGGCGGTGGCGCTACGACGAGGGCCGGGACGCCGGGACCGCGCAGACCGGCCGGCTGGGCGCGGCGCAGGTGAAGCGCCTGCACCTGCTGCTGGGCGACCCGTCCTTCGGTTCGGCTTTCTATCCGGGGTCGTGCGCCGACGGGTTCCACTACTCGTTGCTGACCGGCCAGCGGCGGGTCGAGTGGGACGACTGCGGCCGCAGCAGCCCGGCCGAGGTGGCGGAGGCGATCGTCGCGCTGCTCACCGACGCCACCCCGTTCTAGACACG
Organism: Micromonospora sp. NPDC003776; assembly: GCF_053605645.1. Lineage (NCBI taxonomy): Bacteria > Bacillati > Actinomycetota > Actinomycetes > Micromonosporales > Micromonosporaceae > Micromonospora > Micromonospora sp. NPDC003776. The sequence goes on along the minus strand of NZ_JBSGJR010000084.1, from coordinate 10,279 downwards.
TCCTGTCCTAGGACGCTCTAGAGGGTGTGCGCGAGCGCCAGCGGCCCGCAGACCAGGAGAGCTGAGTATGCAACGGCGGACCGGCGGTGACGGTCGAGGCGCAGGGCACCCCGCCGGCAGTCGTCAGCTCTCCCCGGTCACCTCGAAAGCGGCCGCGACCAGGGCGGGGAGCACCTGTGCCGCGGTGCCGCGCAGGTTGACGGCGGCGACCCGGTCCAGTGGCGTCGGGGCGGGATTGACCTGGATCACGGTGGCGCCCGAGCGCCGGGCGACCCGGGGGATCTCGGCCGCCGGGTACACGACACCCGAGGTCCCCACCGCCAGCAGCACGTCACACCCCGCGGCGGCGTCCACCGCAGCCGCCAAGGCCGCCTCGGGCAGCGCCTCACCGAACCACACCACCCCCGGCCGGACGAGCACCCCGCAGGAGGCACACCGGGGCGGCGCGATCCGGCGGCCCTCGCCCGGCTCCGTGGCGTCGCCGTCCACCGCGTCGGGGAAGGTCGCCGGGTGGGCGGCCGCCCCCACGCAGCGCGGTGCGAAGAGGCTGCCGTGCAGGTGGATCGGGGCCGGGGTGCCCGCCCGTTCGTGCAGGTCGTCGACGTTCTGGGTGACCACGGTGGCGTGCGGGACCCGGGCTTGGATGGTGGCGATGGCCAGGTGCCCGGGGTGGGGGGCGGCTCGGCGTACCCGGCTGTGCCGCCACTCGTACCAGCCCCAGACCAGGTCCGGATCGGCGTGGAACGCCTCGGCGGTGGCGAGCTGCTGCGCGTCGAAACGCGCCCACAGCCCGGTGAGATCGTCACGGAAGGTGGGCACGCCGCTCTCCGCCGACATTCCGGCCCCGGTGAAGACGACGAGACGGCGGGCGTCGCGGACAAGCCGGGCGGCGTCCGGCAGGGCAGCGTCCATGCGAGCAGATCCTGCCACCGACCGGACGCACGACGGGTTCCGGGTGACGCCGCAACCCGGTGGCCGGGGCGGGACCGCGGGCGGCGGACGGCGCGGCCTGTCGTCGGCGGCATCGCGCTGGTGCCGTTACGATCACCGTGATCCATGGCGCGCCGGGAAGTCTGGTCGGCATCGTGACCGACCATGCGCTCCGGAGGGTCCCCGTGCTGCTGCTGTGCTTCGCCGTCGTCCTGCTCGCCGCCGTGCTGCTGTCGGCGCTCGCGCACCGCACGATCCTCTCCACCGCCGCGTTGTTCCTGGTGGCCGGTTTCGTCCTCGGGGAAGGCACCACCGGGGTGCTGCACCTGCACGCCGACTCGCCGATGGTGGCCCAGCTGGCCGAGCTGGCCCTGTTCGCGGTGCTGTTCACCGACGGGATGCGGGTGGGCTGGGCGGATCTGCGCAGCGCCTGGCAGCTGCCGGGGCGGGCGCTGGGCTGGGGCCTGCCGCTGACACTGCTGGTCACCGCGGTGCTCGCGCACTACGTGGCCGGGCTCGGCTGGCCCGAGGCGCTGCTGATCGGGGCGATCCTCGCGCCCACCGACCCGGTGTTCGCCGCCGCGCTGGTCGGCAACGACAAGGTGCCGGCCCGCCTGCGGCACCTGCTCAACGTCGAGTCCGGCGTCAACGACGGGCTGGCCCTGCCGTTCGTGGTCGTGCTGCTGGCCGTCGCGGCCGGCTCGGACGACCTGCACCTGGGTGAGCTGGCCACCGAACTGGCCGTCGGGCTGGCGATCGGCGTGCTGGTGCCCCTGTTCGCGATCGCGCTGGAGCGGACCCGGTTCTTCGCCGCGTCGGCGGCGTACGCGCCGCTCAATGGGGTCGCGATCGGGTTGCTGGTGCTCGCGTTGGGCAAGGCCACGCACGGCAACCTGTTCCTGGCCGCGTTCGCCGCCGGTATCACCGTGGCCACCTTCGGGCCGCGCGAGCGGGCCGCGTTCGCGCACTTCGGGGAGAACGTCGCCGAGTTGCTGAAGCTGGCCGCGCTGCTGGTGTTCGGCGCGCTCATCTCACCGGCGTTCCTCGGCGAGATCTCCTGGACCGGCTGGGTGTTCGCCGTGCTGGCGATCGTGGTCGCCCGGCCGATCGCGCTGTGGGTGTCGTTCCTGCGCAGCGGGCTCAGCCTGCGGGAGCAGGCCGCGGCCATGTGGTTCGGACCGAAGGGCTTCGCCTCCGTCGTCTACGGGCTGCTGGTGCTGGAGTCCGGCATCGGCGCCGCCGACCAGATCTTCCACCTGGTCGCGTTGACCATCGTCATCTCGATCCTGGCGCACTCCTCGACCGACGTGGTGGTCGCCCGGGCCTTCGACGACAGCCACGACACCCCGAACTGGCACGGCGTGCTGCGCCGGGTCCGCCGCTCGGTCACCGCACCACGGCAGCGCGCCGGGCGGACCCCGGAGCGCGCCGAACCCGGCGGCCCGGAGGGCGACGGGGGCGACCGGGCCGCTCAGGCGAACACGAAGTAGCGCAACCAGAGGTACGGCACGGCGAGCCCGACGGTGACCAGGGTGACCAGGAGGCCGTACCGGGTGAACTGCCAGAAGGTGATCCGCTGGCCGGCGCGCTCGGCCAGGCCGAGCACGACGACGTTGGCGGAGGCGCCGACGGCGGTCGCGTTGCCGCCGAGGTCCGCGCCGAGCGCGAGAGCCCACCACAGCACCCGGGACTGCCCGGCGCCGCCCTGGGCGTGGACCAGGTCGGCGACCACCGGGCTCATCGTCGCCACGTACGGGATGTTGTCCACGATCGCGGACAGCGCCGCGGACCCCCAGAGCAGCACCATCGAGGCCGGCAGCAGCCGGCCCTCGGTGGCGCTGATCGCGGCGCGGGAGATCTGCTCGACCACGCCGGTGTTCACCAAGGCGCCGACCATGATGAACAGGCCGGCGAAGAAGACCAGGGTGGGCCACTCCACGTCCCGGCTGATCTCCCCCGCGTCGAGGCGGGACAAGGCGAGCAGCAGCAGGCCGCCCAGCAGGGCCACCACCGCCGGCTCCAGGTGCAGCGCAGTGTGCAGGACGAACGCGGCGGTCACCGCCGCGAGCACGGCCAGCCCGAGGGCCAGCAGCCGCCGGTCGCGGATGGCGTCGCCCTCATGCAGCGCGGCGATCTGCGCGGCGCGGGCCGGGTCGTAGCGGAACGCGTCGCGGAACAGCACGCGGCACAGGCCGAGGAAGACCACCAGCAGCAGCACCACCAACGGCGTGAGGTGGAACAGGAAGTCGTTGTAGGACAGGCCGCCGCGGCTGCCGATGATGATGTTCGGCGGGTCACCGACCAGGGTGGAGGTGCCGCCGATGTTGGACGCCATCGCCTCGGCGATGAGGAACGGCGCGGCCGGCACACCGAGGCGTTCGCAGACCAGGAAGGTCACCGGGGCGATGAGCAGGACGGTGGTCACGTTGTCCAGGGCGGCCGACGCGACGGCGGTGATCACCACGAGGATCACCATCACCCGGTACGGGCGGCCGCGGGCCCGCTTGGACGCCCACACCGCCACGTACTCGAACCCGCCGGTGCGTTTGAGGACGGCGACGATGAGCATCATGCCGACGAGCAGGAAGATCACGTTCCAGTCGATGCCGGCCTGCTCGGAGAAGAACGCGTGCGCCGTGTCGGTGGCGCCGATCAGGAACATCACGGCGGCGCCGCCGAGCGCGGCGGCGACCCGGTGGATCTTCTCGGTGGCGATCAGGACGTACGCGACGGTGAAGACGGCCACGGCCGCCCACGCGAGAGCGGTCACTGGGTGAGCATCCGGTCGAGCAGCGCGTCGAGGGTGATGCCGCCGACCATCGGCTCACGGGGCGCGGCCACGGCGACCAGGGGACTGCGCTTCTGCGCCATCACGGCGGCGACCTCGAGCACCGTCGCCTGAGGTTCGACCACCGGCGGCTCCGGGTGCTCCTTCGGTAGCAGGTCGGCCACCGTACGACCCTCGGCGCCCCGCAGGAACACGTCCGCCGACGGCTCGTCGATCATTCTCGCCAGGGTCGGATCCTCCCGGCAGTAGCCGGGGATGACCAGGCGCAGCACCTGGGTGCCGGGCAGCACGGTGACCGGGCGACCGCGGTCGTCGACCACGATCAGCCCCGGCAGGTTGTGCCCGGCGAGGAGGCGGGCCGCCTCGAGGACCGACGTGGCGGCGGTGATGGTCGGGAACGGCACGGCCAGGTCTCGGGCTCGCACGACGACTCCTGCGGGGGTTGCGGGACGCGACTGATCAAACGCCGACCAGACTTCCCGGCACACCGACGACCACCCTAGTCGCCGGCGGCGGGAAACTCACCGCTACGCCCCGCGGGCCCGCTCAGCGTGGGGCGCGGCGGTCCGCCAGGGCGTACGAGGCGGCCGCGGTGAGCGCCGCCACGGCCAGCACGGAGGGCCAGGCACCGATGCGCCGGGCCAGCGGGTGCGACAGGCCGAACGCCCCGACGTAGGTCGCGACCAGCGCCGCGGTCACGGCCGGGCTGGTCCGCCGGGCCCACTTGCGGCCCGCGACCACGCCACCCGCCGCCAGCACCACGCCACCGAGGGGGCGGTTACCGGTCCGGCGGGCGAGCTGCCATCCGCCGATGAGGGAGCCGGCGGTGGTCGCTGCGGTAGGAAGGCCCATTCCCCGACCGTACTACCGGGGCGGGGCGGCCGCCGGGCGGATCTCCACCTCCGCAAGGCGCGGATTCGTGGTCACCGCCGGGGGTTGACCAACCCGGTCTGGTAGGCGATGACGACCAGCTGCGCGCGGTCGCGCGCGCCCAGCTTGGCCATGGCGTGGCTGACGTGGGTGCGGGCGGTGGCCGGGCTGAGGAACAGCGCCGACCCGATCTCGTCGTTGCTGAGTCCCTGCCCGACCAGGGCGAGTACCTCACGCTCGCGTTGGGTCAGCACCGCCAGCCGTTCCTCCCCGGCTTTGGTGGCGATCCGGTCGGCGGTGAACTGGGCGATCAGGCGTCGGGTGATCCGCGGCGCCAGCAGCGCCTCTCCGGCGGCGATCACCCGGATGGCGTGCAGCAGTTCGGCCGGGCCGGCGTCCTTGAGCAGGAAGCCGCTCGCGCCGGCCTGCAGCGCCTCGAAGACGTACGCGTCCGTGTCGTACGTGGTCAGGATGAGGACGCGCACCTGTTCCAGTCCACGCGTCCGGGCGATCTGGCCGGTGGCCTTGATCCCGTCCAGCACCGGCATGCGGATGTCCATGAGGACGACGTCGGGCCGGGTGGCGCGGGCCCGCTCCACGGCCTCGACACCGTTGGCGGCCTCGCCGACCACCATGATGTCGTCCTCGACGTCGAGCAGGCCCTTGAATCCGGAGCGGACCAGGATCTGGTCGTCGGCGAGCAGCACCTTGATCGGGCGGGTGGATGACGGGGGGCTCGTGCTCATCGGTGGCCCGTTCCGGCCGCCGCCAGTGGCAGCCGCGCCGTCACCTCGAACCCGCCGCTCGGCCGCGGCCCGGCGGTCAGTTCCCCGCCCAGGAGCCCGCAGCGCTCGCGCATGCCGACGATGCCCCGGCCCGGTTCCGCCGAGCCGTCGGTGACGGCGCGCGGTCCGGCGGACGTGCTCCGGCCCTCGGCGTCGTCCGAGACGTCCCCGCCCCCGTCGTCGACCACGCGGAGTTCCAACATGTCGGTGCCGTAGTCGAGCGCGACCGTCACCCGGGCCGGGCCGACGTGGCGGATCACGTTGGTGATCGACTCTTGCAGGATCCGGTAGGCGGTGGTGTCCACCGCGCTGGGCAGTGCCGCCGCCGACGGGTTCACCTCGAGTTTGATGTCGAGTCCGGCCTCGCGCGCCACCGCGGTGAGTTCGTTGATCTGGCCCAGGCCGGGGTGCGGCGCCCGTCCGTTGTCCGGTGAGCGGAGCACGCCGAGGATCGCCCGCATCTCGTGCAGCGCCTGGGCGCTCGTCTGCTCGATGATCACCAGTGCGTCCCGCGCCCGTTCCGGTCGCTTGTCGAGCAGGTAGGCGGTGACGCCGGCCTGCACGTTGATGATCGCGATGGCGTGCGCGACGGTGTCGTGGACCTCGCGCGCGATCCGGAGCCGTTCGGCGTCGACCCGGGCGCGCGCCTCCTCTTCCCGGGTCCGTTCGGCCTGCCGGGCCCGCTCGACCGCTTCGGCCGCGATGACCCGCCGGGACCGGACCGACTCGCCCAGAGCGGTGGCCATGATCGACGCCGCGATCCGGAAGAACACCCAGCCGATCGCGGCCCGCGGCTCGATGTCGGCCGCGGCGACGAGCCAGCCGGTGGCCAGTACCGTGATGCCCGCCCCGGCGATCAGCACCGATCTGCGCCCGTCGCCGTAGGCGGTCAGGGTGTACAGGGCGACGAACAGCCCGATCCATCCGGGCCCGTCCGGGAAGCCGGCGGTGAAGTACACCAGGCTGACCAGAGCGGTGGTGAGGAACACCGGCACCGGCCAGCGGCGGCGCACGGCCAGCACCAGGCCGCTGACGGCCAGCAGCACGTACGCCAGGTGCCCGAGGTCGGTCAGCGGCCGCGATCCGACCTCCTCGGGTTTCGCCAGGGTGCCCTGGATCTGCATCACGGCGACGAAGAGCCCGAGCAGGACGTCCTGCGCCAGGACCGGCAGCCGGAACGGCACCTCTCGGCGTTTCATGCGGCGATGATAGTGGCCGCGCGGGGGCGGCCGGCTACGACGACGGGCGCGACCGGGCACCGGCCGGCTACGCAGATCTGCGTAGGGACGACCGTCCGCTGCCCGAGGACACGCGCGGTGCCGCGACGCCACGATCGCTTCCGTGACTCAACCAATCGCAGCCCCGCCGACCGCCGTGGCTTCCTCCCGCGACAACCACCGACGCTCACCCGACCCGCCGCGGCCGGGACCGCTGGGCAGGCTCGCCGGCCTCGCCTACCGCCGGCGGGGGAGGGTGCTGATCGCCTGGGCGGTGGGCCTGGTCCTCGCCCTCGGACTGTCGGCGGCCTTCGGCGGCGAGACCGCCAACGGCTCCTCCGCGCCCGGCTCGGACTCCGAGCGGGCACAGCACCTGCTGGCAGCACGGTTCCCGGCCCAGTCCGGTGACACCGTGCGGGTGGTGGTACGCGCGGACGACGTCACCAGCGCGCCGGTGCGGGCCGACGTCACCGCCCTGCTCGGCGAGCTGGGACGTCTGCCGCACGTCGCGTCGGTGGAGGACCCGTACTCCGCCAGAGGCACCATCGCACCGGACGGCCGGACCCTCGCCGCCCGCGTCTACCTCGATGTCACCAACCCCAACGACATGCCCGTGAAGGACACCGAACGGCTGCTGGCCGCCGCCGGGGCGGCCCAGCGCGACGGGCTGGAGATCTCGCTCGGTGGACGGGCCGTGCAACTGGCCGAGGCAACCCAGTCCGGATCCGAGCTGGTCGGGCTGCTCGCCGCCGCGGTGATCCTGCTGCTGATGTTCGGATCGGTGGTGGCGGCCGGCCTGCCCCTGGCCATGGCGATCGGCGCGCTGGCGGTGAGCGCCAGCCTGGTCGGCGTCGCCGCGGCCGTGGTGAACGTGCCCGACTTCGCACCCATCATCGGCATGACGCTGGGCATCGCCCTGGGCATCGACTACGCGCTGCTGCTGGTGACCCGGTTCCGCGAATGGCGGGCGGTGGGACTCGATCCCGAAGCGGCGACCGTGGCGACGCTGGACACCGCCGGCCGGGCCGTCCTCGTGGCCGGCGGCACGGTCCTGGTCAGCATGTCCGGGCTGTTCGCGGTGGGTCTGTCCATCATGAACGGCACCGCCGTCGTCACCATGGTGGCGACCCTGGTCGTGGTGGTCGCCGCCATCACCCTGTTCCCCGCCCTGCTCGGCTACCTGGGGCGGCGCATCGACCGGCTGCGGATGCCGCTGCCCCGGCGGCGGGCCGCCCAGGTATCGGCCGACGGCCACCTGGTGCCGGCGGCCGGCTGGTCCCGCTGGAGCGGGCTGGTGCAGCGACACCGACTGCTCGCCGCCGTGGCCGGTGTCGCCGTGCTGCTGGCGCTGGCCGCGCCGTTCCTGGGCGTGCAGTTCGGACTGCCCGACGCGGGCAACGACCCCGAGGACACCTCGAACCGGCAGGCGTACGACATGCTGGCCGAGGGGTTCGGCCCCGGCGAGAACGGCCCGTTGCTCGTCGTGGCGCAGGTGTCGCCGGCCGACGGCGACGCGGCCCTGCAGCGGCTGCAGGCCGACCTCGGCCGCGCAGCGGGAGTCACCGCGGTGTCACCGCCACGGCTCAACCCGGCCGGTGACACGGCGCTGATCACCGTCGTGCCGGCCACCGGACCGCAGGAGGCCGCCACCGAGGACCTCGTGCAGACCCTGCGGGACGACGTGATCCCCGCCGCGACCGCGGGCACCCGTACGCAGGTGCACGTCGGCGGCGCGACCGCGGCGACGATCGATGTCAACGAGTTGATCGCCGGGCGGCTCGGGCTGCTCATCGGCGGGGTCGTCGCCGTGTCGATGCTGCTGTTGCTGGTGGCGTTCCGCAGCGTGGTCATCGCGGTCACGGCCGCCGTGATGAACCTGCTGTCGGTCGCGGCCGCGTACGGGGTGGTGGCCTTCTTCCTCGAGGGCGGCTGGGCCGGTCGGCTGGTCGGCATCGACACCCCCACCCCGATGGCCGCGTTCGTGCCGGTCATCATGTTCGCGCTGCTGTTCGGCCTCTCGATGGACTACGAGGTGTTCCTGATCAGCCGGGTGCGCGAGTCGTGGGTGCGTACCCGGGACAACAGCCGGGCCATCGTCACCGGTCTGGCCAGCACCGGCCGGGTGATCACCGCCGCCGCCGCGATCATGATCGTGGTCTTCGCGTCGATCGTCCCGAGCGACCAGGTCTTCATCAAGGTCTTCGGGCTGGGCATGGTCGCCGCCATCCTGGTCGACGCGACCGTCATCCGGATGCTGCTCGTCCCCGCGGTCATGCACCTGCTCGGCCGCAGCAACTGGTGGCTGCCCCGCGTCCTGGCGCGGCGCCTGCCCCACCTGCACGTGGAAGGAACACCGGACGCGTTCCTGCGCCCCGTCACGACCGCGGAACCGATTCCGTCCCGTTGAGGCAGGGCGGCCGCGGCCGCCCTGACCCCACCAGATCCGAAGGAGCACACCGTGCGAAAACTGTTCGCCGGCCTCGCGGCCCTGCTCATGCTGGCCGTCGTGGCACAGTTCTACCTCGCCGCCAGCGGCGCGTTCAGCACCGCACCCCACGACGAGGCCTTCCGGCCGCACCGCGCGCTCGGCTACGTCATCTTCCTGCTGCCGGTCCTGATGACGATCGTCGCCGCGCTGGCCCGGATGCCCGGCCGGCTCATCGGGATGACCGGTCTGGTCGCCGGGCTGACCGTCGTCCAGGTGGTGATCGCGGTGCTCGCCCGGGCGTTCAACGACACGGGCGACACCAGCACCACGGTGGGGCAGCTCATCTTCGGCCTGCACGCGGTCAACGGTCTGGCCATCGTGGCCGTGACCGGGAACGTCACCCGGCAGGCACGAGCGCTGTCGCGGCCCGCCGCGACGCCGCCGCGGAGCGCGGCGGCCAGCGGCACCGGAGTGGCCGGACCGGCAGCCGGAACGGCGCAGCCGGCGTCATGACAACCGGTCAGCTGATCGTCGTGGACCATGTGGTGGCGCTGCTGGGCGTCGCCACGTGGTTCGCGGCCGGCGCCACCGCGGCCGCCCGCCGCGTCGGCGTCGCGTTCGGCCTCCTGGCGGCGGCCGTGCTGGCGACCCTCGCCCGGGTCGGCACGGTAGCGGTGCTGGCCGGCCGGGGCTGGTGGTTCGTGCAGGAGAAGGTGCTGCTGGGGCTGCCGATGCTGACCGCCGCCGGGCTGGCCGCCGTCGTGGTCGCCGGCCCGCGGTTGCTGGCGGCGCGGCGCACGCCGGGAGCCGGGATACCGGCCGGCGGCGTGGTCCTGCTGCTGACCGCCGGCTACGCGGCCCTGGCCGGGCTCGTGGTGACCTTCCTGGCCGGCTCCCCGCTGACCTGGAGCACCGCCCTGCTCGCCGGCGCGCTCGTCGGCGTGGCCGCACTCGTGACCGTGCGCGTGGTAGCCGTACCGGCCCAAGGCGCGCCCGACCTCGCGCCCGGCGGGACCCGGACCGGAGGTCCCTGGCTCTCGCGCCGCCGGTTCATCAATCTGGCCGCCGCCGCCGCGGCGGGTACCGGCACCACCGGCGTCGGCCTGTTGTTCGCGCCGGCGGAGTCCGTCGTCACCGGCGGCGGCCCCGGCCGGTCGTCCCGGCCCGGGGCGGGCCGGTCCATGACCACAAAGATGCTCGCGTCCACTGTGCAATTCTCAACAAACGACCAACCCACAACCCGAACAGTTCCCCACCAGCC
>NZ_JBSGJR010000083.1:0-17033 GCF_053605645.1 Micromonospora sp. NPDC003776 | reverse complement strand
CGTACCGGCCGCTCGCGGGGCGGCCGACGGTCCCAGCGGGACGGCGGCCCGGCAGCCGCGGATCGTGCCGACGTGGTCCACCGCCGTGCTCTACCAGGGGCACGGGGTCCGGAGCGGGTAGCCGGGGCCGCCCGGGGTATTGGGGACGCCGAGAAGGGGGTTCGATGACTGTGGACGCGCTGGAGGCGGCCCGCCGCCTGGCACCGCGACTGGCCGCCCGCGCGGCGGACCACGACCGGGACGGCTCCTTCCCGGTCGACGATTTCGCCGACCTGCGGGAGGCCGGGCTCTTCGGCCTGATGGTGCCCCGCGAGCTGGGCGGGTCGGGGGCCACCTTCGCCGAGTACGCGGCCGTCGCCACCGCGCTGGCCCGGGGCAACGGCGCCACCGCCCTGGTGTTCAACATGCACGCCTCGGTCACCGGGGCGCTCGGCGCGGTCACCGAGGAACTGGCCGAGGCGCTCGGCGTACCGGACGAGGCGCTGGCCGCCCGGGACCGGCTGCTCCGCGCGGCGGCCGACGGCGCCTGGTACGCGGTGGCGATGAGCGAACGCGGCGCGGGCGCCCGGCTGTCCCGGCTCAGCACCGTGTACGAGCCGGTCGACGGCGGCTGGCACGTCAAGGGGTCCAAGACGTTCTGCTCCGGCGCCGGGCATCCGGACGGCTACCTGGTCGCGGCCCGCAGCGCCACCGACCCGTCGCTGGTGTCCCAGTTCCTCGTCCCGGCGGGGGCGGGGATCACCGTCGAACCGACCTGGGACTCGCTCGGCATGCGCGCGACCTCCTCGCACGACCTGCACCTGGACGTCACCGTGCCGGCCGACCGGCTGCTCGGCGGGGTGGAGGGGCTGGCCCTGGTGGTCGCCCAGCTCATGCCGCACTGGCTGGTGGCCAGCTACGCCGCCGTCTACGTCGGGGTGGCCCGGGCGGCCATCGACGCCGCCGCCGAGCACCTGAACGCCCGCGACCTCGCCGGGCTGCCGGCCGTCCGGGCCCGGCTGGGCCGGGCGGACGCGGCGGTCGCGGCGGCCGAGCTGGTGGTGGCCGAGGCGGCCCGCCGGGTCGACGAGGCCCCCGGCGAGGCGGAGACCAACCGCTGGGTGTGGCGGGCCAAGCTGCTCGCCGGCACCACCGCGGCGGAGGTGGCCGCGTCCATGCTGGAGGCGGCCGGCACCTCGGCCACCCGCCGGGGCCATCCGCTGGAGCGGCTCTACCGGGACGCGCGGTGCGGTTCGCTGCACCCGGCTACGTCGGACGTCTGTGCCGACTGGCTGGGTGTCGCGGTGCTTGGCGGCGACCCGGACCGGGACACGGCCACTCCTCGTTGGTGAGGAGTGAGGAACGGGACCGAGAAAGTGGGGGAGATGGGCGTGCCGGTGATCGCGGGCCTGGGCACGGCGCAGCCGCCGGCCGCCGCGCAGGACGAACTCTGGACGGGCTTCTTCGCGAAGCACTTCTCCGGGACCACCCGGGCGCTGGCCGAGCGCATCTTCGCCAACTCCGGGGTGTCCCGGCGGCAGGCGGCGGTGAACCCGCTGCTGGAGGACGTCTCGGAGTGGCCGACGGAGCGCCGGATGCGGCGTTACCAGGTCGAGGCCCTGCCGCTGGGCAAGGAGGCGGTGAGCCGCGCGCTCACCGCCGCCGGGCTGGACGCCGGTGACCTGGGCCTCTTCATCGTGTGTTCCTGTACCGGGTACGCCACCCCCGGGTTGGACATCCTGCTCGCCCGGGACCTGGGCATGGCCCCGGACACCCAGCGCATGTTCGTCGGCCACATGGGCTGCTACGCGGCGCTGCCCGGGCTGGGCGCGGCGAGCGACTTCGTCACCGCCCGGGGCCGCCCGGCGCTGCTGCTCTGCGCCGAGCTGACCAGTCTGCACATCCAGCCGGCCGGGGCCCGGGTGGACACCCAGCAGATCGTCTCGCACGCGCTCTTCTCGGACGCCGCGGTCGCCGCCGTGGTCGTGCCCGCGGGCCCGGGGTACGCGTTGCGCGAGATCACCTCGGTCACCGACACCTCCACCGCGGACCACATGACCTGGGACGTCACGGACACCGGGTTCCGGATGGGGTTGTCGCCGAAGGTGCCGCAGGTGCTCTCGCACCACGTCCGGGGCCTGGTCGACGACCTGCTGAGCCGGCACGGGCGGACGATCGACGAGGTGGACGGCTGGGCGGTGCACCCGGGCGGCCCGCGCATCCTCAACGTGGTGGAACGCGAGCTGGCCCTGCCGCCGGAGGCGCTGGCCGCCTCCCGGGCCACCCTGGACGAACACGGCAACTGCTCGTCTCCGACGGTGCTGCTGATCCTCGACCGGCTGCGCCGGGCCGCGCGTCCGCCGGAGTGGATCGTGATGCTCGCCTTCGGACCGGGTCTCACCCTGTACGCGGCGTTGCTGGAGCGGGTCGGCTGACGGGGCGGTGACGGTGGCCCGGCGCGGCTACCCTCACCGCATGGCTGCCGAGGACCGGGTACGGACCGTGCTGCTGGCCGCGGCGACCCTGGCCGCGCTGGCCCTCGGCGCGTGGTGGTGGCAGACGTCCGCGCCGGCGCTCGGGCCGACCGGTGCATCGCCCAGCCCGTCGGCGGCCGTCTTCCTGGAGCCGGGGGTCCGGCTCGTCGATCCGGCCACCGGTCAGCTGCTCGACGGTGCGGATCCGGACGAGGCGCTGGTCGTGCACGTGGGACCGACCGCCCCGCCCGGCACGGACGGTGGCGCGTCGGAGCTGTGGCACGAGCGGTCCCACCTGGTGCCCGGGGCTCCGCCGCTCGCCCGGCGGAACAGCACGCCCGACTTCGGGAAGTACGTGTTGAGCGTCCGGTGCACGGGCCCCGGGGCGGTCGTCGTCGAGTTCTCCGGGGCCCGGTACGACCCGCCGCCGGGCACCGTGCGCTGTGGCGAGGGTGGGGAATCCCACGTGGTGGAGTCCGCGGGCCGCCCGCTGCTGGTGCGGTTCAGTGCCGTGGAGGGCGGGGTCGACCTGGACGCCCGGCTCGCCCAGCTGTCCTGACCAGAGGGTCAGCCGGCCAGGTGCGCCAGGTCGTCCCGGTACGCGTCGACCGGGCCCAGTTCGGGCACCACCCGGACCAGGGTGCCCTCCCGGTCCACCAGCAGCGCGGTGGCCGTGCCCGGGTGCGGGGCGAGGTGCAGATAGGAGCGCAGGCCGCCGGCCGGGTCGGCGAGGGCGCGTACCCCCGGGGCGGGCGAGGTCTCGGGCCGCCGGGTCTCGGTGACGGTGACCACGGTGACCCCGGCCGGCGCGGTGGCCGCGACCTCGGTCACCCGCTCGCGGCAGGTGCAGGCGTCGATCAGGACGATCGTCGCGGGCAGCAGGCTGCGCAGGGACACCGGTGAGTTGCCGGCGTCGACCAGGTCGAGCGCGGGCAGCGGCCCGACCGCGGCCGGGGTGGCGCTGGGGTACGGGAGGACCAGCGGACTGCCGCCGGAGCGGGTCGACCGGGGCCAGGTGACCGCGGCCAGCCCGGTGAGCGTGATCAGGACCGAGATCAGCAGGGCCAGGATCGGCAGCCCGAGCGGGAGGCGGCCGTCCGCCCGCGGGGTGAGGCGGAGGTGGCGGCGCCATCCCGTACGCCGGCGCTGGCGACGCAGCTCACGGCGGATCTGGCGGGCCTCGTCGGCGAGCGCGGAGGCGTCGTCGGGGACGACCACCCGACCCCACTCGGGGGGCAGGCCGGGCAGTCCGTCCGGTGGCCCGTGGCCTTCAGCGTCAGGCATGCCCATCGGACCCCCAGGAACCGTCTCCGTGAGCGGACGTCACGTCCGCCTCAAGCGTCCCGCACCGGTCCGCGTACCGCCACACCTGGGCGCACCTCGTGTTCCAGAGCTACCATGGAAGGAGCGCATCGCCCTAGATATCGACGCTCCTGCCCCTCGTACCGGGATGTCATCCCGTGGTCACGGAGCGTGTCGAAACCATCGGTTTGACCGCCTGTCAAGCTGAAGAAATACCTCTCACAGGGCCCCTGAGCTGCGCCAACGGTCAGGACAGCGGTGGGACATCGGTGCCTGAGCGTGTTACCCTAGACACAGCGAAAGGGGTTTCGAACCTATGGTTTTCAGTGTCGGCGAGACCGTTGTTTACCCCCACCACGGGGCCGCACTCATCGAGGCAATCGAGACTCGGGTCATCAAGGGTGAGGAAAAGCAGTACCTCGTCCTGAGGGTCGCGCAGGGTGACCTGACGGTCCGGGTGCCCGCTGAGAACGCCGAGATCGTGGGTGTGCGCGAGGTGGTCGGCGAAGAGGGCCTGGGCAAGGTCTTCGACGTGCTCCGTGCTCCGCACACCGAGGAGCCGACCAACTGGTCGCGGCGTTACAAGGCGAATCTGGAGAAGCTGGCCTCCGGCAACCCGCTGAAGGTGGCCGAGGTCGTCCGCGACCTGTGGCGCCGGGAGCGGGAGCGGGGTCTCTCCGCGGGTGAGAAGCGCATGCTGGCGAAGGCCCGCGACATTCTCGTCGGCGAGGTCGCGCTGGCCGAGAAGAGCACCAAGGACGAGGCGGAGACGCTGCTCGACAAGGTCCTGACCGAGGCCTGATTCTCACAGCATCGTCGTCCACGGGGTGGGCGCGGCCGGTTCGGCGTCCAGCACCAGGGTGAGCACCTCGCGGGCCAGGCCCACGATGTGGTGCCCGCCGCTCAGGCCGTACGAGTTGGCGAAGTCGACCACGGCGGTGCGGCTGGGCCGGTGCACCGCGAGGCCGGCGACGTACCCGGGCATGGAGCCGCCGTGGCCCACGTACACCCGCTCGCCGACCCGGTAGAGCTCCACGCCGAGGCCGTGACCGCCGGTCCAGGATTCCAGGTCGCTGATCACCACCGGCGCGCACATCTCGGTGAGGGTGGCCGGGGCGAGCACCGCCGGATCCGGGTCGGCCAGGAACGCCGCCCAGCGGGACAGGTCCGCCACGGAGGACCAGAGCTGGCCGGCCGGCGCCATCGCCGCGGTGTCGGTACGTGGCTCCTCGCGCAGCGTCTCGTGCCACGGGTGCACGACATAGCCGCGGGCGTACGGCTCGGTCGGGTGGTACGTGGTCCGGCGCATGCCCAGCGGTTCCAGGAGCCGCTCGCGCAGCAGCTCGGCCCAGGGGGTGCCGGTGATCCGCTCCAGCACCCCGCCGAGCAGCCCGTACGCCAGGTTGGAGTAGTGGTAGACGTGGTGCGGCGGGTGGGCGATCTTCTCCGGGGTCAGCCCGGCGAGCAGGGTGGCCAGGTCGGCGCCCTCGGTGCGCTCCCACCACTGGCCGTCCGGCTCGCGCTGCAGGCCGCTGGCGTGCCCGAGCAGTTGCCGCACGGTGAGCGCGCCGACCGGGGTGCCGGGCAGGTGCTGGTCCAGCGGGTCGTCCAGGGCCAGCCGGCCGGCGTCGCGCTGCTGCATCACCAGCACCGCGGTCATGGTCTTGCTGATCGAGCCGATCCGGTACTGCAGGTCGCTGTCGGGTCGGGGTTGCTCACCGGCGAGCGCGACGTGGGCGAGGTGGCCGTCGCGCACCACGCCTAGGGCGAGCGAGGGCCCGCGCCCCTCGGCCTGCGCCCGCGCGACCAGCAGGTCCACTCGTCGGGCGGTCTCGGGCAGCAGGGCCATGTCGTCCTCCTCGTCGGGTCGGTGCGGTTCACCGGGACCAGGTGATCATGACAGTTCGATGACACGTGCGTCGACGTGTCACGATCGTGGGGTGGACGCCGTGTTGTGGATCGTGTTGGGTGTGCTGCTGGCGGTCGCCGAGATCTTCACGACGACCCTGTTCCTGATCATGTTCGCGGCCGGGGCGTTCGCCGCCGCCGGGGCCGCCGCGCTGGGCGCGCCGGTCGCGCTCCAGGCGCTGGTCTTCGCGGTGGTCTCTGCGCTCTCGGTGGCGGTGGTGCGGCCGATCATCCGCAAGCACGCCCTCCCGGCGTTGGAGAGCGGCGATCAGCCGTTCGGCGTCGAGGCGCTGGAGGGGGCGACGGCCCTGGTGCTGGAGCCGGTGGACGCCGAGCGGGGGCTGGTCAAGATCGACGGTGAGTTGTGGACCGCGCGGTCGTACGACGCGACGCGCAGTTACGCCGCCGGTGAGCGGGTGCAGGTGATAAAGGTCCGGGGCGCGACCGCCCTGGTCTGGCAGGACGAGATTTCCACCCCGGGCGGACTGCCCGAAGCGAGAGGGTGAACGGTATGACGGTTGCAGCGATCCTGTTGATCGCCGTCGCGGTGATCGTGGTGGTGACGCTGGCCAAGGCGGTGCGGATCGTGCCGCAGCAGCGGCAGGACGTGGTGGAACGACTGGGGAAGTACAAGCGGACCTTGAACCCGGGGCTCAACCTGCTGGTGCCGTACATCGACGCGGTGCGCACCAAGGTCGACATGCGGGAGCAGGTGGTCAGCTTCCCGCCGCAGCCGGTGATCACCTCCGACAACCTGGTCGTCTCGATCGACACGGTGCTCTACTTCAAGGTGGTCGACTCGGTCCGCGCCACCTACGAGATTTCCAACTTCCTCCAGGCCATCGAGCAGCTCACCGTCACCACGCTGCGCAACGTGATCGGTTCGCTGGACCTGGAGCGGGCGCTGACCAGCCGTGAGGAGATCAACCGGCACCTGTCCGGCGTGCTGGACGAGACCACCGGCCGGTGGGGCATCAAGGTGACCCGGGTGGAGATCAAGGCGATCGAGCCGCCGCCGAGCATCCGGGACTCGATGGAGAAGCAGATGCGCGCCGAGCGGGACCGCCGGGCCGCGATCCTGAACGCCGAGGGGCACAAGCAGTCGCAGATCCTCACCGCTGAGGGTGAGAAGCAGGCCGCCGTGCTGCGCGCCGACGGTGACCGGCAGGCCCGGATCCTCCAGGCGGAGGGCCAGGCCAAGGCGATCCGTACCGTCTTCGACGCGATCCACCAGGCCAACCCGAGCCAGAAGGTGCTCGCCTACCAGTACCTGCAGGCGCTGCCGCAGATCGCCAACGGTTCGGCCAACAAGGTCTGGATCGTCCCGACCGAGCTGACCAAGGCCCTGGAGGGCATGGGCGGCGCGCTCGGTGGCCTGGCCAACATGGTCGGCGACGTGCCGTCGCCGGAGGCCAGCAAGAGCGCCGGCGAGGTTGAGCGGGAGGCCGCCGAGGCCGCGCACGCCGCCGCCAGCGCCGCTCAGGAGATCCACGACGAGGTACGCGTCGCCGAGGCGCAGGCCACCGGCGGCAACGCCCCGCAGGGGCTGCCGGCTCCCGAGCCGGTCTCCCCGGAGAGCCTGCTGCACGACTCGACGGAGCAGCGCGAACGGGGCTGAGCGCCGGCGCCGTCCGACCCCGGACGGCAAATGCGAGAAAGCCTCATGGAGCGCCCCGGTGCCTGCCACGATCGGTCTGAGGACCGGGTGGTGAGCAGGGACCGGGGCGCTTCTGCGCGTCCCACGCCGCCCGCGGGTGGAGCGAGGTGACGCATGAAGGAACCGGCGAACCGGCTGTTCTCCAAGGAACTGCTCTCCAAGGACATGTTCTCCAATGAGGCGTTCCCCGGCGCGCACGACCCCGCCGGGCCGGTGGGCACCCGGCGTACCGGGGGCGGGTTCGGGGTGCTGCCGTTCGTCTCCGAGCCGGGGCCGGGTGCCCCGGCCACCGACGCGACCTGGGCCTGGTCGGTACGCCGGTTCGCCCGCGCGGCGGTCTGGCTGCTCCCGGCGTACGCGGTCCTCTACGGCCTGGTGGCGATGGCCAGCGACGGCGGGGTGGGCAACGACCCGTACCCGGCCGACGGCCGGCAGCTCTACCTGGTGGGCTGGGTGGCCGCGGTCTGGCTCGGGCTGCTCGCGCTGCTGGCCCTCACCGGCCTGCTCGCCGCCACCCGGTGCCGGCGGGTGGCCCTCGCCGGGCTGCTGGCCAGCATCGGCGGGATGGTGCTGATGCTGCCCTTCGCCGGGCTGGCCGAGCAGACGCCCGTCTTCGGCGTCACCGCGCGCAGTCTGGTCCTGTTCGGGGCCACCTGGTACAGCCTGGGGTGGTTCCTCACCGGCTGGTCGGTGGCCCGCTCCGGGATGTTCGCCTACGGCGACGGGATCATGCTGATGATCGCCGCCCCGCTGCTCGGTCTCGGTGGCGCGCTGGTCGGCTCGTTGCAGACCTTCGGGGCGATCTTCGTGCTGATCTCCGGGATCGGCATCGGCTACCGCTCGGGCCGCCTGGTTCCGGCCGTCATCGCCCGGGACGCGGTCGCCGCCAGCGTGGCCGCCACCCCGGCCCCGCCGCCCAACGGTCCGCTGCCGAGCTGACTTTCCGCCCCGGCGGGCCGATCGTGAGGTTCGCCGGGCGGCGGTTGCTGAGAGGTGCCCGTGAGGTAACTGACAGTTGGCTGGCGAGCTGGCTGGTTGGCGGCTTTCGCGGTAATCCTGGGGTGCATGCCGTCTCCCCGGTCGCCGCTGTCGCGGCTCCTCACCGTGCTGCTCGCCGGCGTCCTCGCCGGGCTCGCCCTCGCGGTCGCCGCGCTCCCCGGCAACCTGCTCGGCGGGTTCGTCGCCAAGTCGGTCCTCGGTGCGTACGCCGAGCTGCCCGCCGCGCTGCGCACCCCCGCGCAGCCCCAGCGGTCCTACCTCTACGCGAATGACGGCAAGACCCTGATCACCACCTTCTACGACGTCAACCGCACCGACGTGCCGTTGGCCGAGATCGCGCCGGTGATGCGGCAGGCGATCGTCGCGGCCGAGGACCGCCGGTTCTACCAGCACGGCGGCGCCGACTTCCGGGGCATCGCCCGGGCGCTGGTCGCCAACGTCAAGGGCGGCGGCACCGAGCAGGGCGGCTCCACGCTGACCATGCAGTACGTCCGCAACGTGCTCAAGACGGACCCCACCCGCACCGCCGAGGAGCGGCAGGCCGCCACTGACCAGACCGTCGGGCGCAAGCTCCAGGAGATCCGGTACGCGGGCGCGCTGGAGAAGACGCTCAGCAAGGACGAGATCCTCAACCGCTACCTCAACATCGCCTACTTCGGCTCCGGCGCGTACGGCGTGGCCGCCGCCAGCCAGCGCTACTTCGGCAAGGCGCCCGCCGACCTGACCCTGGGCGAGGCCGCCCTGATCGCCGGCCTGGTCCAGTCGCCCGACGAGTACAGCCCGATCGACGGGGACAAGAACAAGGCCCTGGCCCGCCGGGCGTACGTGCTGGACTCCATGGTCGCGACCCACGCCATCACCGCCGAGCAGGCCGCCGCGGCCAAGGCGGAGAAGCTCACCCTGCACCCCACCGCCCAGCCCAACGGCTGCACCGCCGTCTCCCAGGGGCACGACGACTGGGGCTTCTTCTGCGACTACCTGCGCCAGTGGTGGCTCGGCCAGCCCGCCTTCGGCGACACCGTCAAGGAGCGCGAGCAGGCGCTGCGCCGGGGCGGCTACACCGTGATCACCACGCTGGACCCGAAGATCCAGCAGACCGCCCAGCAGCAGGCCACCAAGGTCTACGGGTACGACAACAAGCGCGCCCTGCCGATGGCGGCGGTCGAGCCGGGCACTGGCCGGGTGCTCGCCATGGCGGTCAACCGGCACTACAGCCTGGCCGACAACCCGGCCGGGCAGGCCAACCACCCCAACACCGTCAACCCGCTGATCTCCGGCGGCGACAGCGTCTCCGGCTACCAGGCCGGCTCGACCTTCAAGCTGTTCACCATGCTGGCCGCGCTGGAGGCCGGCAAGCCGCTCGCCACCGGCTTCGACGCCCCGGCCAAGCTGCCCACCCGGTACGCCTCCGACGCCGAGGGCAACTGCGACGGCAAGTGGTGCCCGGCGAACGCCAACCCGCAGTGGATGGACGGCTACCGGATGATGTGGGACGGCTTCGGCCGCTCCGTGAACACGTACTTCGTCTGGCTGGCCGAGCAGGTCGGCGAGGACAAGGTGGTGGAGATGGCGCAGCGGCTCGGCATCACCTTCCGGGCCGGCGCCGACGCCGACTTCGCCAAGAACGACGCGCGGAACTGGGGGGCCTTCACCCTCGGCGTGGCCGCCACCACCCCGCTCGACCTGGCCAACGCGTACGCGACCGTGGCCGCCGAGGGGACGTACTGCACCCCGGTGCCGGTGGTCTCGGTGACCGCCGCGAACGGCGACAAGGTCGACGTCGGCCAGCCCTCCTGCAAGAAGGTGCTGGACACCGACGTGGCCCGGGCCGCCACCGACGCGGCCCGCTGCCCGGTCGGCCAGCAGTCGGCGTACGGGCAGTGCAACGGCGGCACCGCCACCTCGGTGGACCGGATCGTCGGCCGGCCGGTCGCCGGCAAGACCGGCAGCTCGGAGCAGAACGCCACCGAGACGTTCGTCGGCTTCACCCCGCAGGTGGCGGTCGCCGGGATCGCGGCCAACCCCGATGACTCCACCGATCTGGTCGGCTCGGCCGTCCAGGCCCGGGTGATCGACGCGGTCGCCCGGACGATCCGCACCGCAGTGGACGGCAAGCCGGTGAAGGACTTCACCGCCCCCAGCCACGAGCTGGCCGGTGACCCGCAGCGCCCGCAGCCGCAGCCGACCCCGCAGCCGCAGCGGCCGCAGCAGCAGCAGGACCAGAACCTCCCGGGCAACATCCTGCGCTGGCTCCAGGGCCGCGGCCGCGGCTGACCCGCAAGGAAGGGCCCCCTGTTAACGCCTCCGGTATAGGAGGGGGCCCTTCCTAACCGGTCAGCGCGGGCCGACCCGGAACATGCCGGTCATGTCGTCGTGCACCGCGTATCCGAAGCGACGGTAGAGGCTGACCGACTCGCCGGCCGCGAACAGGCCGACGAAGGTGCGCGACGAGGCCCGGCCGGCGATCCATTCCTCCAGCCGGCCGAGGATCGCCGCGCCCACCCCGCGTCGCTGCCGCTCCGGCACCACCGCGAGGTCCTGCAGGTAGTAGTAGATCGCGCCGTCGCCGACCAGCCGGCCCAGCCCGATCACCCGGTCGTCCTCGACCGCCACCACGGCGTGCAGGGAGGCGGCCAGCGAGGCCGGGATCGCCGCCGGGTCGTACGCGTCGGTCCAGCCGACCGCGGTCGTCACGGCGATGAACTCCTCGACCGTGGGCAGCCGGTCCTCCAGGCGGTACTCCACGGTCCAGAATCTATCGCCCGACCAGCGCCGACACCGCCCGGTCCAGGGCCGCCGCCACCTCATCGGGCCCGCCGTCGCCGGCCAGCACCACGAACGACGGGAAGTCCGGCAGCGCCCGGTAGGCCCCGTCCAGCGCCCGCAGATGCGCCAGCTCCTCGGTGTCGATGCCGCGTCGCGCCACCCGCCGCTGCGCCACCTCCGGTGCGATCGCCAGGAAGCAGACCACCGTCGGGCGCGGGAAGACCGCGTACGCCGCCCGGACCGCCCGCCGTCCCCGGTCGCCGCGGGCCGCCATGATCACTTCCTGGCACCAGGTCCACCGGTCCAGCACCGCCACCCGCCCGGTCAGCCGGGCCACCAGCACCGTGCGCGTCATCGCCACCGCGCGGACCGTCGCCTCCAGGACCGGATAGAGGGTACGGCCGAACAGGGCCACCCCGTCCGCCCGACCGAGCGCCCGGGCCAGCCGGTTCCACAGCGGCCGGCCGCCGGCGTTCTCGAAGTAGGTGGCCGGCACGCCCCGGGCGGACAGTCGTCGGGCCAGGGCCCGGGCCTGGATGCTCTTACCGGAGCCGTCGACACCGACCAGGGCGATCATCACGGGACGGGGCACGCCGTCGGACGGTAGCCGACCCGGGCAAACCCCCGGCAGAAAACTTCCGGCGCGGTTGTCGGATCCGGTCGGGCGGCTCCGACCCACCGGTGAGCGCGTCCCGCCGGGGCGCCACCGAGCAGGAGGACACCATGCGCAAGCTCGTCTACTGGGTGCACCAGTCCGTCGACGGCTTCATCGAGGGGCCGAACGGTGAGTTCGACTGGGCGGCGATGGGGCCGGAACTGTCCGGGTACTCCTTCGAGCTGACCGACCGGGCCGACGCCTTCCTCTACGGCCGCAATGTGTGGGGCCTGATGTCCTGGTACTGGCCGCAGGTCGAGCAGATCTCGCAGGACCCGCACGACCTACGCTTTGCGCCGATCTGGCGGCGTACCCCCAAGATCGTCATTTCCCGCACGCTGGACACCGCCGAGCACGGCGCCCGGGTGATCGGCCGCGACCTGGCCGCCGAGGTCGCCGAGCTGAAGGAGCAACCCGGCGGCGACCTGCTGCTCACCGGCGGCTCCGGCGCGGCGGCGGCGCTGACCGGGCTGGGGCTGATCGACGAGTACCAGGTCGTCGTGCACCCGGTGGTGCTCGGCGGCGGCACCCCGGTCTTCCGGGACAAGGAGCGCCTGGCCCTGCGGCTGGTGGAGACCCGCGGCTTCGACGGCCGGTCGGTGCTGCTGCGCTACGTCCGGGCGTGAGGCGCGCCGCTCCCGGCGACGGGCCGCGCCGCACCCGGCGGGTGGACCGGGCAGAATCGTGCGGTGCCCGTCCACGAGATCACCGACCCCGACGACGACCGGATCGCCGACTACCGCGCGCTGACCGACGTCGAGCTGCGCACCCGCTGGGAGCCGCCGCACGGCCTGTTCATCGCCGAGGGGGAGTTGGTGCTGCGGCGGGCGCTGCGGGCCGGCTACCCGGCCCGGTCCTACCTGGTCGACGCCAAGCGGGTGGACCAGCTCGCCGACCTGGACACCGGGGACGTGCCGGTCTACGCGGCCACCCAGGCGGTGCTCCAGCGGGCCACCGGCTTCCACGTGCACCGGGGCGTGCTCGCCTCGTTCCACCGCAAGCCGCTGCCCAGCGCCGCCGAGGTGCTCGGCACCGCCCGGCGGGTGGTGATCCTGGAGGACGTCAACAACCACACCAACCTCGGCGCGATCTACCGCGGGGCGGCCGCGCTCGGCATCGACGCGGTGCTGCTCTCACCCACCTGCGCCGACCCGCTCTACCGGCGCAGCGTGCGGGTCAGCATGGGGGAGGTCTTCGCGGTGCCGTACGCCAAGCTCGAGCGCTGGCCCGCCGGTTTGGACCAGGTACGGGAGGCGGGCTTCACCGTGCTCGCCATGACGCCGGCTCCGGACGCCGTACCGATCCAGCGGTTGACTCCGGCGCAGCGCGAGCGGGCGGCGCTGCTGCTGGGCGCCGAGGGGCCGGGGCTCACCGCGGCGGCCCAGTCCGCCAGCGACGTACGGGTGGTCATCCCGATGCGGCGCGGAGTGGACTCGTTGAACGTCGCCGCCGCGGCGGCGGTGGCGTTCTGGGAACTGGGTCGCGACGACCCGCCGTTCGGCATCGGGTAGACCCCCGCGTTGCATGACGATGCAATGCGGTGCATAATCTTCCTTGTGTCCAAGGTTCTCACCTCCCTGCCCATCGGCGAACGTGTCGGCATCGCCTTCTCCGGCGGCCTCGACACCTCGGTCGCGGTCGCGTGGATGCGCGACAAGGGCGCCGTCCCCTGCGCCTACACCGCCGACATCGGCCAGTACGACGAGCCCGACATCGCCTCGGTGCCCGGTCGCGCGCTCAGCTACGGCGCCGAAGTCGCCCGCCTGGTCGACTGCCGCGCCGCCCTGGTCGAGGAGGGCCTGGCGGCGCTGACCTGCGGGGCCTTCCACATCCGCTCGGGCGGGCGGGCGTACTTCAACACCACCCCGCTGGGCCGGGCCGTGACCGGGACCCTGCTGGTCCGGGCGATGATCTCCGACGACGTCCAGATCTGGGGCGACGGCTCGACCTTCAAGGGCAACGACATCGAGCGGTTCTACCGGTACGGACTGCTGGCCAACCCGCAGCTGCGCATCTACAAGCCGTGGCTCGACACCGACTTCGTCACCGAACTGGGCGGGCGCAAGGAGATGTCGGAGTGGCTGCTCGAACGCGGCCTGCCGTACCGGGACAGCACCGAGAAGGCGTACTCCACCGACGCCAACATCTGGGGCGCCACGCACGAGGCGAAGACCCTCGAGCACCTCGACACCGGCATCGAGACGGTCGACCCGATCATGGGAGTCCGGTTCTGGGACCCGTCGGTGGAGATCCCGACCGAGGACGTCACGATCGGCTTCGACCAGGGCCGCCCGGTGACGATCAACGGTAAGGAGTTCGGCAGCCCCGTCGATCTCGTGCTGGAGGCCAACGCCATCGGCGGCCGGCACGGACTGGGCATGTCGGACCAGATCGAGAACCGGATCATCGAGGCCAAGAGCCGGGGCATCTACGAGGCGCCTGGCATGGCGCTGCTGCATGCCGCGTACGAACGGCTGGTCAACGCCATCCACAACGAGGACACCCTGGCGAACTACCACAACGAGGGCCGCCGCCTGGGTCGGCTGATGTACGAGGGGCGCTGGCTGGACCCGCAGGCGCTGATGCTGCGCGAGTCGTTGCAGCGCTGGGTCGGCACCGCGGTCACCGGCGAGGTGACGTTGCGGCTGCGCCGGGGCGAGGACTACTCGATCCTGGACACCACCGGCCCCGCGTTCAGCTACCACCCCGACAAGCTGTCGATGGAGCGCACCGAGGACTCGGCGTTCGGCCCGTCCGACCGGATCGGCCAGCTCACCATGCGCAACCTGGACATCGCCGACTCGCGGGCGAAGCTGGAGCAGTACGCGAACCTCGGCCTGGTCGGCGGCGCGGCCCCGCAGCGGATGGTCGGCGCCGCACAGGCAGCCTCGACCGGGCTGATCGGTGCGATGCCGCAGGGCGGCGCGGAAGCCATCGCCTCCCGGGGCGTCCCGTCCCCCGAGGACGAGGCACTCGACCGCGCCGCGATGGAGTTCGGCGTCGACTGAGCGACGATCCGCTGTGACGCCGGGGGACGGCGAGCGCCGCCCCCCGGCGTCGGGCCGGTCAGCCGAAGTAGGTCGACCAGAGGTTGTGGGTCGGCCAGCTGGTCACAGCGCGGGAGGCGGCCCAGAGCGCCGAGTCGATCGTGCCGTAACTGAGCCCGGACTCGTCGTCCCGCCGGTTGAACACGGCCGCCCAGCTCATCCCGTGGTACGTGCGGACCATGATGCTGTACGTGCCGGGGAAGCTGCCGGTGTGCCAGGTGTTGCGGCCGGTGCCGCCGCTGACCGGGCGGACCTGCCAGCCGAGGCCGTAGTACCAGCCGTCGGCGTTGACCCCGGTGGGGCTGGGCACCGCGAAGACCCGGCCGATGGAGGTGCTGTTCAGCACCGTGTTGCCGCTGTCGAAGGTGGCCGCCCAGCGCACCAGGTCCACTGCGGAGGCGAGCCAGCCGCCGTTGGCGTCGTGGATCCGCATGCTGAACGTGCCGTACGGGGCGTTCACGATGGTGCCCGAGTTGTCCAGCACGGTCGGGCCGGTGTACAGGGACGCGTAGCCCACCTCGCCGCTGTGCCGGCTGGTCGTCCACCCGGTCGCCATCCGGGTGATGCCCCGCGGGGCGAGCAGCGTCTGCTGGATGTACGTCTCGTACGGCAGGCCGGTGACCTTCTCGATGATCCGGCCGGCGAGCAGGTAGCCGTAGTTGCTGTAGGAGACCGTCGAGCCGGGGTCGTGCAGCAGCGGCTGGCCGGACATGAACCGGATGACGTCGGCGTGGGTCAGCTCCATCGGCACGCCCAGGGCGTTGGCGATGACCCGGTCCTTGAACACCGGGTCGAAGTTGGTGAGGTCCTTGTCCCAGCCGCCGGTGTGCTGCAGGAGCCGCCAGAGGGTGACCTGGCTCAGCCGAGGGTCGACGGTCTGCCCGGCCGGCGGAATGAAGTCGAGGAACTTGGTGATCGGGTCACCGAGGCTCAGCTTGCCGTCCTGCGCCAGGCGCACGATCGCCGCCGCGGTCAACGACTTGGAGAGGCTGGCTACCCGGAACAGCGAGGTGGGCCGGATGGACTGCGGCGAGTTGTTGCCGTAGCCCCGGGCCAGCACCAGCCGGCCCTGGTAGGTCACCGCGAGCTGGCCGGCGCTGATCTCCCGGGCCAGCATGAAGCTTTTCATCGTGTCGTCGAACGCGCTCAGCGAGCTGACCGCGGTGCCGGACGTCGTCCAGATGGGCAGCGCGGCGCTCGCCGGGCCCGCCTCGAGTGCCCCCGCGCCGAGCGTGCCCGCCCCCGCGGCGCCGACCAGCTTCCCGAAGGTCCGCCGGTTGACCGTTGCCTGGTCCATGCCTCCCCTTCCGATTGATCACGATCGTGGCGACGCTACTCGACCTGATCGAGGTGCGGGTCAGCCGGTCGGGGTCTTCGGGAACGACGGTGACGCACGGTAGCGTGTCGCCCGTGTTCCCTACCGTCCGTGAGGTGCTCGCCCTGGTGCCGGTGCGCCACGGTGCCCCGCGCCTGGTCGCCGGGGACGCGGGCCTGGACCGGCCGGTCCGCTGGGTGCACGTGGCTGAGGTGCCCGACATCGCCACCCTGCTCGGCGGCGGCGAACTGGTGCTCACCACCGGCATCGGGCTGCCCGCCGACGACGCCGGGCTGCGCGCCTTCATCGGCGACCTGGCCGACGTCGGGGTCTCCGGGCTGGTGGTGGAGCTGGGCCGCCGCTACGTCAGCGGGGTGCCCCGGGTGATGGCGGCCGCCGCTGAGCGGCGCGGGCTGCCCCTGGTCGAGCTGCGCCGGGCCACCCCGTTCGTGCGGATCACCGAGGCGGTGCACGCGTTGATCGTGGACGCCCAGCTCACCGAGCTGCGCGCCACCGAGGAGATCCACCAGCGGTTCACCGAACTCTCCGTCGAGGGCGCCGAGCCGACGGAGGTGGTCCGGCAGGCCGCCGAGCTGGCCGGCTGCCCGGTGGTGCTGGAGAACCTGTCCCGGCAGGTGCTCGCGTACGACCCGGCGGGGGAGAGCGCCGAGTTGCTGCTGGACGGCTGGGAGCAGCATTCGCGGCGGATCCGGCCGGCCGGGCGCACCGCGTACGACCCGGACAGCGGGTGGCTGGTGACCACGGTCGGCGCCCGGGGTCAGGACTGGGGGCGGCTGCTGCTGCGCTGGCCGGCCGGCGGTGAGCTGACCACCGGCCGGCCGGCGGGGATCCCCGGTGCGCGGGGCGGACCCGCCGCCGCGACCCGCCCCGCCCCGGACGGCGGCGCCGGCGCCCCCGTCGCGGGGGATGC
>NZ_JBSGJR010000082.1:0-17062 GCF_053605645.1 Micromonospora sp. NPDC003776 | reverse complement strand
GGTCCCTGGGTGGGCTGCGGCGGGGCGGCCGGGGCCGCCTGCGCGGCGGCGCCTCCGGTGGCGACCAGCGCGGCGGAGATCACCGCCACCCCGGCGAGGCGGGACAGCAGCGGCGGTAGGGCGTGCGGCCGGGTTTCGCTCGACACGTGGGTCCTCCCTGGACTCGTGGTACCAGAACGACCGGAGTCTATGGAGCCGCTGACCTGATGTCGACGACCGTCGACCCGTACGGCGCGCGCACCGGCCATCGCCGGAGCGCCGGTGGCATGATCGCGGACATGCCCGCAGAGCTGAGTACGCCGTATCCCGTGGTCGACGTCGACGTGCTGGACCGCAACCTGACCGCGATGGCGGCGGCCGCCGCCGGGCGCGGGATCACCCTGCGGCCCCACGCCAAGACCCACAAGTGCCTGCAGATCGCCCGCCGGCAGCGGGAGGCCGGCGCGGTGGGGCTGACCGTCGCCACGATCGGCGAGGCCGAGGTGTTCACCGAGGCCGGCTTCACCGACCTCTTCATCGCGTACCCGATCTGGGCGTCGCCGGCCCGCGCCCGGCGGCTGCGCGCGCTCGCCGAACGCGCGTCGCTGCGGGTCGGGGTGGACTCGCCGGAGGGCGCCGCGCTGCTCGCCGACGCGGTGCGGGGCACCGGTGTCGAGCTGCTCGTCGAGGTCGACAGCGGGCATCACCGCAGCGGGGTGCGGCCGGAGTCGGCCGGCGAGGTGGCGCTGGCGGCGGACCGGCGTGGCGGGCGGGTCGCCGGGGTGTTCACCTTCCCCGGCCACGGCTACGCCCCGGGCCGGCGGAACGAGGCGGCGGCCGACGAGGCCACCGCGCTGGACCGGGCGGCAGCGGCGCTCACGGCCGTCGCCATCGATCCGACGGTACGCAGCGGCGGCTCGACGCCCACCGCGTCGCTGGCGGATCCCCGGGGGCTCACCGAGATGCGCCCCGGGGTGTACGTCTTCAACGACGCGCAGCAGGTCGAGCTGGGCACCTGCGGCTGGCCGGACGTCGCGCTCACCATCGCCGCCACGGTGGTGAGCCGGTCCGGGTCGCGGGTCATCCTCGACGCGGGCAGCAAGGTCCTCGGGGCGGACCAGCCGGCCTGGGCGACCGGGTGTGGCCGGCTGCCCGACCATCCCGACGCCCGCGTCACCGCGCTCTCCGAGCACCACGCCACGGTCACCTTCCCCGCCGGCGTCCCCGTCCCGGCGCTCGGGGACGTCGTACGGGTGGCCCCCAACCACGTCTGCACCGCGGTCAACCTCGCCGACGAGTTCGTCGTGGTCTCCGGCGGCCGGGAGGTCGACCGCTGGGCCGTCGCCGCCCGCGGCGCCAACAGCTGAACCGGCCCGGCCGGGGCGCGCCGACCCGCCGTACCGCCGGCGCCGGCACGGTCCTAGGCTGAGCTGTGCACGGGGTCGTGACCAGGGAGGGAACGCCATGAGCCAGACCGAGCGGACCGACGTCGCAGACGAGTGGAACGTGGCCGAGGACGACGGCGTGCTGGACGCCTCGGACACCCTCGACGACGACCGGGTGGGTGATCCCCTCGACACCGGGATCGTCACGGCGGACCACTGGACGGCGGCGAACCGGTTCGGCACCACGCCGGCGGAGGAGCGGGCCGGGGAGTCCCTCGCGCAGCTGCTCGCCCAGGAGGAACCGGACATCGACCCGTACGCCGAGCCGGCCGACGACGAGGACGAGTTGAGCCGCCGGGGGTACGAGCGGGAGGCGCGGACCGGACGCCTGGTCGCCCCGGACGAGGGCTTCGGCGAGGACCAGGAGGCGGACTCGGTCGCCTGGGACGCCGGGATCGACGGCGGCGGGGCCAGCGCGGAGGAAGCCGCGATCCACCTGGTCGAGGACCCGGACGGCCCGGGCGACGGCCCGCTGCGGTAGCGACCGGTCCCTCAGCGGGCTGGGCTCACGACCCCGGGAGCCTCCGGCGGGTCGTCGTCGAGGCCGGCGTCCGGGAGGGTGGGGGCGTCGGTGGGATAGAGGCCGGCGGCGAACCCGTACACCTGGTCGCCCGCCCGGGGGATCTGGGCGAAGCGGCGGGCGAGCGCCTGGACCTCCGCCCAGAAGTTCCGCACCTCCTCGATCGGGATGCGGGCGTGCACCAGCGTGCACCGCAGCTCGTCGGCCGCGTGGGCCGCGGCGGATTCGGCGGCCGCCTCCGCCAGTCCGTTGATCGCGGCCACGACCTGCTTGTCCTCCGGCCGGTTGAGCGCCCCGACGTAGTAGGTGCGGGCCACCCGCCCGTAGAAGCGCTCCTCGATCGCCCGTACCCGCCGGGTCCGCACCACCCGGAGCAGGCCGGCGGTGACCAGCAGGTTCACGTGGTACGCGACGCTGCTCTTGGGCCGGTCGACCGCCTGCGCCAGCTCGCCGACCGTGGCAGCGCGTTCGAGCAGCAGCTCCAGCAGGGTGGAGCGCAGCGGGTCGGCCAGCGCCCGCAGCTGGTCGGGCGCGCTGACCACCAGCATGTCGTCGAGGTCGTAGTCCGGGATCCGCTCATTGACCGACATTTCTCGACCGTTCTAGAATATTGGATCATTCGATCACCGTGGTCCGATGACAGGAGTGTAGAGATGGCCGAGGTCGTCCTGTTCCACCACGTCCAGGGGCTCACCGACGGAGTCCGCGCCTTCGCCGAGGAGCTCCGCGCCGGCGGGCACACCGTGCACACGCCCGACCTGTTCGACGGGAAGCGACCGGCCACCCTGGAGGACGGGCTCGCCCTCGCCCGGCGGATCGGCGACGAGGCGCTGACCGGGCGCGCCGACCGGGCCGTGGCCGACCTGCCCGCCGGCCTGGTCTACGCTGGCTGCTCCTGGGGCGCCGCCCGGGCGCAGCGGTTCGCGCAGACCCGCGCCGGTGCCCGCGGTGCACTGCTCTACGAGGCGTGCATCCCGGTCACCGGCGAGTGGGCCTTCGGCCCGTGGCCCGACGGGGTGCCGGTGCAGATCCACGGCATGGAGAAGGACCCGTTCTTCGCGCTCGAGGGCGACCTCGACGCCGCCCGCGAGCTGGTCGAGATCGTCGGCCCCGACCGGGGCGAGCTGTACCTCTACCCGGGCGACCAGCACCTGTTCACCGACAGCTCGCTGCCGTCGTACGACGCGGAGGCGACGGCGCTGGTGGTGGAACGCTCGCGGGACTTCCTCGACCGGCTCGGCTGATCCCCCACCTTTCCTGCGCGGGCGGGCACGGCCGGCCGTCCGCGCAGGTCAGGAGACGGTGAGGGTACGGGTGCCGCTGTAGCCCGCCAGGTGATCGGTGTCCGCAGGCTTGTGGATCCGGTAGTAGTACGTGCCCCGCGACGACGGCGTGATCGGGAACTCGTACGTGCTGATCGACGTCAGCGGGCGACTCGTGACGGTGGTCCACGAGCCGTTGACCAGCCGCTGCAGATACACCACCTGCGTGGGGTGCCCGGGTGCCACGGACCCGGACAGGGTCACGGATCCGCCCAGCGCGGTCGAGGTACGCGACAGCGTCGCGCCCACCGCCGTCCGCACCCCCACCGGCCGCAGGGCGCTCGCGCTGCCCAGGAACGTCGCCGAGCCCCCGTAGTTCCACCGGTAGTCCACGCTCCACCTCGGCGGGTGGGTCAGGGTCACCGCGCCGGTGCCGGTGCTGGTGGCGGCGCCCACCAGCAGCCAGTTCCTGGTGCCCTTGCGGCGGACGTACAGCTGCACCGGCACGCCGGCGATGCCGGCTCCGGTGTCGGAGCGGGTCAGCCGCCCGGAGACCGTGACCCTGGCGCCGTACGTGACAGAGGTGGCGCTGGTGGCGCCGCTCAGCGCGGTACCGGCGCGATAGATGTTGCGCAGCACGACCAGGTTGCTGCTGCGGTCGGCGAGCACCGCGTCGACCCGCTTGTCGCCGTTGATGTCCCCCAGCGCGAGGCCCTGGCTGTGATAGTTGCTGTTGAACGGGACGGGGTAGGAGACCGGGGCACCGAGCGTGCCGGCCGACGCCTGCAACAGCACGCTGACCTGGAACCAGCCGCCGTGCGCGAGGACCAGGTCCTGGCGCCCGTCCGCGTTCAGGTCGGCCGCCTTGACGGGCTGCGGGGTGTCCGGCGTCTGATAGACGACGGGCGCGGCCAGGCCGCCGGTCGAGGTCTGTGGGAAGACGTTGAGCAGCGCACCAGGGACGTTGCCGCTGACCGTGACCGCCACGTCCGCGCGCCGGTCACCGTTGACGTCGGCGATCTCGATGCCTTCCTGTACGTCCCAGTACCCGAAGACGGGGGTGTGCGCGGTACGGGTCCATCCCGTGGTCGCGTGGTGGTAGATGAGCACGTCGCGGCGCCGGCCGCAGACGGCGATGTCCGGCCAGCCGTCGGAGTCCACGTCGCCGACCGCGATCGCGTACCCCCACTCCGGCCCGACGGGGGACGCCACGAAGACGCCGACGGGGTCCTGGCGCAGCAGTTGCGTGCCGGCCTCACCGTTGACCACGAGGTCCGTGTCGCCGTCGCGATCCATGTCGGCGGCGGCGATGAACTCGGCGCCCACGGTGCCGGCGACGAGGCGCCCCATCGCCAGCTTCCCCTCCGTCGTCTGGGTGAGGAGCTGGACGCCCGCGCGGGTGGACAGCGCCACGTCCCGCCGCCCGTCACCGTTGGCGTCCAGCACCATGACACCCATGCCCGCCCGGTCGCCGGAGCTGAGGCCCGTCCGGTACCGGACCGGCGAGCCGAGCGAGCCGTCCCCCTGCTGCGGGAAGACGAGCAGGTCGTAGACATCGGACGGGTCGGCGTCGACCATCATGCCGAGCAGCACGTCGGCCCGGCCGTCGCCGGTGACGTCGCCGATCGCGGTCGCCTCCGGGACCGGCCCCACCGGAATGGCCTGGGCCGGCCCGAAGACCGGCTCGGCGACGGCGTCGGCGGCGACCGTCGACAGCGCACCCACCGGTGGCGCGGCGGAGGCGACCGGCCCGAGCGGGGCCAGGAGAGCCGGTACGAGCGTGGCCACCGCGATACGACGAAGCGCCATGACGTTCCCCCATGTCCGGCCGGAGCCGATCGATGGGCTGAGTGTTCCACGGGTGTGACAACTCCGCTCGTCATGGCTCCCACGGCCTCGCGGGTCTCGTCCGCTCGTGAGCGGTCGGTGGTGCGATGTAACGGTCACCCGGGTGCGTCGCGCTTCCAGGGCGGTGAAGTCGAGCCTGGACGAAGGGCACGGGCGTGTCTGATCTCTCCGTGGTGGGACGCGAGCGTGTGGCACTGGCCGCCATCGCCGATGCCGTGGTGGCGGCATCGGTAGGCCGGGGCCTGCGGGTGGCGGTGACCTGTCCCGCGGCCCGCCTCGCCCTGGTCGGCCACCTGGCGCAGGCGTTGCACGCCCGTGGCCGGACCTGCCGCTGCCTGCCCGCCGAACCGGACCCGTCGCAGCCGGAAGGCGGTCCGGTGCTGGTGGTCATCGTGAGCGGATTCGACACGGAGACGGACCGTGCCGTGCAGCGGGTGAACGTCAGGGTCACCCCCGCCGGCGTCCCCACCGCCCGCCGTGCCGAGGCCCACCCCGGGAACACGGACAAGCCGTCGGCGGCGGGTGGGGAACCGGACATCATCCTCGACTACGGCGACCCGGACGGCCCCCTGATCCGCTACATGGCGCCGCACCTCGCCATCGGTGGACAGCCGTAGCGACCGCCGGCCCCGGCCGCCGGTCGGCCGCCTGCGGCCGGCCGGTCAGGCGAGCTGTGGCACCCGGGACTCGCGGCAGGGTTCGATCGCGAGGTCCGCGGAGAGCGCGCGGAGGAAGTCGGGCGCGTCGAAGATCGCGCCGGCGGAGGCGACGCCACTGGCCCTCGTCCGGCCGTCGAGGATGCGCTGGACCGCCTCGACCGCGAGCGGCGCGCTGATGGCGTAGATGTCCCGGCCGCTGGCGACGACGCGGCGTTGCGCGTCGCCGGAGCGCACGACGACGTCGACGGTGAACGTCTGGGCGGACCGGCCGCGCTCGTCGACGGCGGCCGGCGCGGGTGTGTCGGGACCGGCCAGGTCGTTGGCCGCGTCGGCGGTCATGTACGTGCGCACCTCGGGGACGGACAGGTGGCTGGGGACGGTGACGACGTCGGCCATGGTGAACTCGCCGAGCACGGTCCGGCGGCCGGTCGGCGCGGGAAAGTCCCAGTCCAGGATCGGCAGGTCACCCTCGTCGAGGTGGTACTCCAGCCGGCCACCGGTGTAGCGGACCCGCCGGCCGTCGCGCCGTTCCCGGGAGACCGCGCCGGAGGCGATGGTTCCGGCCGTGGGATGCCAACTGCTCAGCCCGTACGCGATGTGCGCCTCGTCGGCCGCTGTCCAGTCACCCATCGCCGTCGTGACCAGCAGGTCGCCGAGTCCGCCGTAGAAGGCCATCGCCGGGACCACCGCGACGCCGGCGGCCCGGGCGCGGTCGGTGAAGTGCGTGAACGTGTCGACGTTGGCCTCGATCTCGGCCGCCACGTCCACGTACGGGATCCCGGCACGCAGGGCGGCCTCGATCACCGGAGCCGCGGTCGAGGCGAACGGGCCGGCGCAGTTGACGACCGCGGCCGCGCCCGCCAACGCCCGGTCGAGCGAGGCCGGATCGTCGACCGACGCCACCCGGTGGTCGAGCCCCGGATGCGCCGCCGCCAGCGCCCGGAGCCGGCCCGCGTTGCGGCCGAGAAGCAGCGGGACGAACCCGCGATCGCGCAACTCCGTCACCACGAACCGCCCGGTGTGCCCGTACGCGCCGAACACCGCCACCGTCTTGTCCGAAACCATCTGCGGTTCCTCCTCGAAAGATCGTCTGAGGAGATCCTTCGGCAGCGGCCGACCCCCGACCAGTGTCCGGAACGCCATGCCCCGTACAGTTTCGGACATGGCCACTGTCGCGCTCGCCGCCACCGACGGGATGCTGCACTTTGAGCTCGCCATGGCCTGCGAGGTCTTCGTCCGCGACCCCTCCGGCCTGGCGGACCCGTGGTACGACCTCGTGATCTGCGGCCCGGGCCCGGTCCGGGTGGGCAGCTTCCGCGTTGAACCTGACGACGGGCTGGACCGCCTCGCCCGCGCCGACACCGTGATCATCCCCGCCGTCGAGGACATCGACGCCGAGGTGCCGCCGGAACTGCTCGACGGCGTCCGCGCGGCCCACGAGGCGGGCGCCCGGATGGTCTCCCTCTGCACGGGGGCGTTCGTGCTGGCCGCCGCCGGGGTGCTGGACGGGCTGCGCGCGACCACGCACTGGGCCCACACCGAGGCGCTGGCCAGCCGCTATCCCCGGGTGCAGGTCGACCCGGACGTGCTCTACGTCGACAACGGCACCGTGCTCGCCTCCGCCGGCAAGGCCGCCGCGATCGACCTGTGCCTGCACCTGATCCGCCGCGACCACGGCTCGACGGTCGCCAACGCCGTCGCCCGCCGCCTGGTCGTGCCGCCGCACCGCGCCGGCGGCCAGGCCCAGTTCGTCACCACCCCGGTGCCGGCCCGCGACGACCACCCCCTCGCCGCCCTGCTCCCCTGGGCGATGGAGCGGCTGCACCTGCCGCTGACCGTCGAGGACCTGGCCCGCCAGGCGAACATGAGCTCGCGCAACCTGGCCCGCCACTTCCGGTCGGCGACCGGCACCACCCCGCTGCAGTGGCTGTCGACGCAGCGGATCCGGCGGGCCCAGGAGCTGCTGGAGAACACCGACGCCGGCATCGATGTCATCGCGGAGGCGGCCGGCATGGGGACGGCAACTACCCTGCGCCGGCACTTCCACCGCACCGTCGGCGTACCGCCGGACGCCTACCGCCGCACCTTCCGCAGCGCCCGGCCGTCAGCGGCCTCCTG
This sequence comes from Micromonospora sp. NPDC003776, assembly GCF_053605645.1. Lineage (NCBI taxonomy): Bacteria > Bacillati > Actinomycetota > Actinomycetes > Micromonosporales > Micromonosporaceae > Micromonospora > Micromonospora sp. NPDC003776. The sequence continues at coordinate 9,231 of NZ_JBSGJR010000082.1, read as the reverse complement.
ATGTCTCAGGCACGCGCCGGCACCGTCATTCCTCGGGCCATGGGTGGGGTTCGATCAACAATGGCCGGCCGAGGTTCTCGCGGTAGGCCACCTGGCCCACCGGGAGGCTCGCCAGTTGAGCCACCGACGAGTTCCGCTCAACGACGTGCCTGATCCACGTCACCACCACCGCGCCGGGCTGATTCGGGTCGTTCACACCGTCGCCGACGATCCAGGAGTTGTCGCCGGTATGGATCACCTCACGCGCTGGCTGCGCGCCCGAGTGCTCGTGAACCGTGACCTCGCCATCGTTCACGGCGGCACCAACTTTGCTAGCCCTCGGCCGCGGGTCCCAGGTCGCCGGCCCTGACCGTCCTCGCCACCTCGCTCAGGTCGTTGTCCAGCTGGTGATCGCGCCCGGGCAGCCGGTGCAGCTGTGCCTGCGGAATGGCGCGGGCGTACAGGTCGGCGTGCGACGGCGGGGCGGTCTCGTCCCCGAGCCCATGGAACACGTGCACCGGCACGCCGTGCGGCAGCCTCGCGCCAAGGTCGTCGGGCAGCTCGAACTCGTCGCCGGGCCACCCGCCCGCGCCGACGAACGGAGCGGCGATCAGCACGATCGTCCCCGGCTTCCGCTCGGGTGACCGTTCAGCGAGCGCGTTGACGAGGATGGTCCCGCCCACCGAGTGGCCGACGACGACCGCGCCATCCTCCAAGGCCGCCAGCTCACGCCGGATGGCCGCGCTCCACCTGGTGTAGCTCGGATCGTCCTCGTCGGGCATGCGCGGGTAGCGGACCTCGTAGCCCTCCCCCAGCTCCCGCCGCAGGCTGTCGCACAGCTTCTCATCCCATTCGTCGTGCACGCCCGCGCCGCCGCCCTGAATGAACAGAACCTGCCGGGTCCCTGCCATGATGATCCTCCTCCGCGCCCCCGTTCGATCCTCGCCGCCGGTCGGGGCGGACCCGGCGCCCGGTCAGCCCGGTCGGCGGGACCAGCCGGCGGCCAGGCGCAGGAAGAGCCGCACGGCGAGTACCACGATGACGATCACCGCCGGTACGGCCAGCAGCACCCAACGGCCACCGAGCAGGTTGCCGGCCCCGAGCACGGCGAGCGCGAGGCCCTCCCCCAGCAACTCGCGTCCGCTCAGGGGCTCCCGGCGAAGCGGCCGCTGATGCTGCTGCCTCTCCATCCGGAGCAGCCGGACCGCGCGAAGCGCCAACAGCACGCCAATCCCGAGGCAGACCCAGCCCGATAGCAAGTGCACGGCACCTCCTGGCGGCTTCCTCGGGCTGACCGAGGTCGCGCATGGGCGACAGGCCAATCCTGGCATCAACCCGTACGCGCCGCTGCCCGCCCGTCCCTCCTGAGCACGCTTGAGCTGCGTCAACGGCCATCGGCATCCGCCGTTGTGCATGGCCACCGTCACTCAGCTGGTCATCCTGCAGGTGCCAGGCTGAACGGGGCTGGTCTCTGCCTCATCGCTGTGGCGGCTGGCACGACACAGGCTTGTCGCGTGGCCTTATCCAACGACCGTCAGGAAATCCGAGTAGAACAGGCCCAGACCGACCGCCACGCAGACGCCGGCCACGATCCAGAACCGGACCACGATATTGACCTCGCTCCATCCACCTAGCTCAAAGTGGTGGTGCAACGGCACCATCCGGAAGACACGTCTACCGGTGGTCCGGAACGAGACGATCTGGATCACCCAGGTCGTCGTGACGATGACGAAGAGCCCGCCGATCATGATCGAAAGCAGCGTGGTGCGGGTTGCCACCGCGAGCCCGCCGATCAGGCCGCCGAGCGCGAGCGAGCCCACGTCCCCCATGAAGATCCGCGCCGGGGACGTGTTCCACCACAGGAAGCCCACACAGGCGCCGGCCGCCGCCGCCGCGATCATGGCGATCTCCAGGGGATCCCGGACCTGGTAGCAGTATTCGTTCACGCGGGCGTACGCGTCGTCGGCGCACCAGTGCCGGTACTGCCAGAACCCGATCAGCGCGTACGCGCCGAACACCAGGATCGACGCTCCGGTGGCCAAGCCGTCGAGGCCGTCGGTGAGGTTCACGCCGTTCGACATCGCCGTGATCACGAAGACGAACACGATCACCGAGCCGACCTTGCCGACGTCGAGCCAGCTGATGTCGCGGATGAGCGAGATGTGCTCGCTGGCCACCGTCTGGCCGTTGGTGCTCGGCACGTGGAGCGCGGCGATGCCGAACCCGCCGCCGACGATCGCCTGGCCGAGCAGCTTGCCTTTGGCGGACAGTCCGTCGGAGTTGCGCCGGAGCACCTTGAGGAAGTCGTCGAAGAAGCCGACCGCGCCGCAGAAGACGAACAGCCCGAGCAGCACCAGGGCCGTCATCGTGGGGCCCTCCTGCGCGATCTGCCGCTCGGGCAGGGTGGCCAGGGCGAGGTGCCCGGCGACGTAGGCGAAGACGGTCGCCACGATGAAGACGACGCCGCCCATCGTGGGCGTGCCCTTCTTGCCCTGGTTGCTGGCGAGCCCGATGGATCGGATCGGCTGGCCGGCCTTGAGCGCGGTGAAGACGCGAATCGCCACCGGCGTGCCGAACAGGGAGATGATGAACGCGACCGCGGCTGCGACGATGACCGCCCTCACGGGCGAACCGTTACGAGATCCGGATCTCTCACGGCGTCCCCACCGAGCTTCCAGATCAGCGCCTGATGTATCGACCTGAGCTGGCCGTGCAGACAGTCCATAGCGGGATCATTGATCACGAGCCAGGAGCCTGCCATCCGACCGCAAGCGGCGCAGCCCCTGGGCCTCACAGCGTCGTGGTTCGTAACTCGCCGACCCGAGTCCGACGACAGTCATGCCGGGCCAGCTCCGAGGCGTTTTGGCGTCGAGTTCGAGCAGCTGTGGCGGCACGCTCGCAGTCACCCACTAGATCCTCGGACGCCCGCTGGCTCGATCGTCCCGGAGCCATCGGGCAGCCGTAGGGCCAGCGCCAGGGCCAGGCCGGAGCAGACGTAGAAGGCCACCTGTATGCCATTCTCCGACGCGGGCACGGCCAGCAGCGCGGGTACGACGACAACCGGGAGCCGTGCGAGGAGACGTTTCCGGGCACCGGTCGCCCAGACTGCCGCGATCAGGCTAGAGCCGCCCAACCACCCGAGGAAGCTGACGCACGGCACGGCGAGGAGGTAAGCGCTGACCAGCCCGGACACGTCCACCCCGTCACCGGACGAGACCTGGTGAGCCAGCGTGACCGCCACGAAAGCCAGCGAGATTGCCGCCAGCGCAATCGGAATGTTCCAAAAGAACCAGGCCACGCCCCAGCCAATTGAGCCGGCATCGCTGCGCGAACTCCGCACCGTCAGCACCTCCAACGTCCGCACAAGCGCCACGGACGGCCCGCTGGCTCGACTTGACTCCAGCTGCGCGCGGGCGGCCCCCTGGCTGGGCCGCCGATGGAAGCGTGGCGCACTCCACGGCCACAAGCGATCAGCCGTCCGTCCACCGTCAGTTTGGAAGTGTCTGATCGCCAAGCAGATCATCGTGAACCTGCTGGTGGTAAGGCTCATCGTCCAGAGAGCGAGTGAGAGCCCGGGCAGGGAGACGCCCTTGCTGCCGCGTGACTCGCGGCAGAAGAGGATGTGTACAGTGACCCCTGTCAGCGATGAGGGGAGGTGAGCTCGGTGAACACCCAATGTCACGTCTGGGCGCTCCACCCGGCCATCCCTGTCTGCTGACCTCGCGTCGGGGAGCGCCCTCCTAACCGGAGGAACAATGACCTTCTCCCCGTTCCGTATCGACGTACCCGACGAGGTGCTCGACGACCTGCGGGTCCGACTGGCCCGTACCCGCTTTACCGACCGCAGCGGCGATCAGCCGTGGCAGGCCGGCACCGACCCCGACTACCTGCGGCACCTGGTGTCCTACTGGGTCGACGGGTTCGACTGGCGGGCTCGTGAGGCCGAGCTCAACGCATTGCCGCATTACCAGGCCCAGATCGGCGGCCGGCGTATGCATTTCATTCGCGTACCCGGGCTGCGTCCGGCGGGCGCGCCCGCACCGCTGCCACTGATCCTGAGTCACGGCTGGCCTAGCAGTTTCGTGGAGATGCTGCCGCTGGTCGACCGTCTGACCGACCCCGGGAAGTACGGGGGCGATCAGGCCGACGCCTTCGACGTGGTAGTGCCCTCGCTGCCCGGCTTCCTCTACTCGGAGCTGCCGAAGGGCCCGCTCACCCGCGCTTCGATGGCGCAGACGTTGCACCTGTTGATGACCGATGTCCTTGGCTACCAGCGCTACGGCGCCTTCGGCGGCGATGTCGGCGGCGTGGTCACCGGCTGGCTGGGCGCGCTGTACCCCGAGCAGGTAGCGGGCATTCACATGATTCACCCACCGTTCCCGGCCAGCTTCGACGCCCACCCGCTGTCGCCCGCCGAGCAGGCATTCCTGGACGCCGAGGCCGCGTATGACGAGACCGATGGCGGCTACAGCGCCATCATGGGGACCCGGCCGGACACCATCGCCGCGGCGCTGGTCGACTCACCAGCCGGGCTGGCCGCCTGGCTCATCGACAAGTACCGAGACTGGAGTGACAACCAGGGGGACCTGGAAAGCCGGTTCGACCGGGACACCCTGCTCACGATCATCACCCTGTACTGGACCAGCGGCGCTATCGGTTCCTCGTTCCGCCAGTACTTCGACTTCGCCCACAACAGCCCACGGCCCGACATCACGGTGCCGTCCGCGTTCACGGTGAGCACCGAACCCTCGCATGCCAACTTCCCCCGCGAGATCGCCGAACGCGCCTGCACCAACATCCAGCACTGGAGTGAACCAGGTAGGGGCGGGCACTTCATGCCGCTGGAGGAACCGGACCTGCTCGCCGGCGAGCTGAGGCAGTTCTTCACGTCGCTCCGCCCGTACTGATCAGCAAGGGAGCCGGGTCATACGGCCCGGCTCCCGCTGCCGGTTACCGCATGAGGTCGAGTCGGCGTTGAACCGCGGCCTTCCTGTCGCCCCGGATGCTGGCCGACTTCGCTTCGGGGCTCCTGGCGGCGGTACCGGTCCACTACCGCTCACTTGTCGCCCTGGCTGCGGGCACCGGCCTGAGGTGGGGTGAGTGCGCCGGCTTGCAGTGGGATGCCCTCGACCTCGCCCTGGGCGTGGTCCGGGTCATCCGCGTCGCCGAGGAGGTCTCGGGTCACGTCAACATCAAGCCCTACCCGAAGTCGAGGACCGGCCGGCGTTCGGTCCCGATCCCACCGTTCGCGGTGCAGTCGCTCATCGAGCACCAGCGCGCCAACTGGACCGACGGCCAGCTGCTCGTCTTCACCACGGGCACAGGCGAGCCGATCCGTCGGGGCACCTTCCGGAGCCGGGCATGGAAGCCATCCGTGCAACGAGCCGGTCTGCCGGCGGCATTGCGCTTTCACGACCTACGGCACTCCTACGCAACCTGGTTGGTCTCAGACGGCGTACCGATCAACGACGTGGCAAAGGTGATGGGGCACGAGCAGACGTCCACGACGTTGAATCGCTACACCCACTCAACGGCTGAGCGCGACCGCAGGGTGTTGAAGTCCTTTGCTGCCTTCTCGCTGCCTCCGGGCGAGAACTGACCCTCATAGACGAGTCAAGGCCCCTCGATTGAGGGGCCTTGAGCTTGCATTATTCATGGTGGGCGATACTGGGATCGAACCAGTGACCTCTTCGGTGTGAACGAAGCGCTCTCCCGCTGAGCTAATCGCCCTCAGCGCCGATGACTCTACCTGATCCACTAGCCGGACCAAAAACCCGGGGGTCAGTGCGTCGCGAGGTAGTGCATCGCCCGGGCCACGAGGTCGATGCCGAGGCTGTACTTGAGCGAGAGCCACACCACCGCGGAGACGAAGACCAGGCCGACGGCGCCCAGCAGGAAGCGCACGCCGAGTGACCTGCTGGTCACCCAGCGGGTCCAGGCCTGGACGTGGCGGCGGGTGAAGGCGAGCAGCCGGCGGGCCCAGTGGAACTCGACGGCCCAGACGCCGAGGCCGGCGATGACGAGCAGCCAGCCGGGCCCGGGCAGCGGGATGAGGGCGATACCCACGGTGACGATGAGCGCGCCGAGGATGCCGATGAAGATCTTGAGCGCGACCCGGCCGGTGGGGTTGGCCCGGATGAGTTCGAGGGTGGTGTGCAGCCGCCCCCGCCAACCGCTGCGGCGTCGCTCCAGGAGACCCTGGGGACCGCGTTCGACTGGCACCTCGTACCCCCGCCTTTCGGCTGTTCGGGCCGCTCCTTTCGGTGGGTCGGCCATGGTCGCGAAGGGTTCCTCAGTGGAGCCGAGGACCATTTCCACCCCCAGTGTCGCCCGGGACCGTCACCCCTGCTGAGGACTGGACGTTACCGGAGTAAGTCGACGACTGAACCACCCGTTGCCGGGCCGGATCACGGACTGGGCGAAGCGGAAATCCTACAAGAATTTTCACATTCTCGGCGGCGTTCCGAACCCCTTCCCACCACTGGGTGAAGTCAGCGTATGGCGGAGCGTAGCCAGGAGTAGCACCTGAGTATGGGAAAAGCGGGACACGCGCGTTCCGCAGCGGTGCCGGGGGGAGAACGTCCATGAGTGTCATCCGACCGACGACCGTAGAGGTCGAGACGTCGCTAAGGCTCGTCGCGCCTGACGCCACCGCCTTGCCGGTGCGTGCCAGTCTGCGTTACGACCCTGCTGACCCGTATGCGGTCCATGTCCTGTTCCACGCCGAATCTGCCGGCGGTGAGGCGGTGAGCTGGTCGTTCGCCCGCGAACTGCTGGTCACCGGGCTCGACGAGCCGGCCGGCATCGGCGACGTCCGGGTGTGGCCCTGGGCCACCCCACGAGGCGACTTCGTCGCGCTCGCGCTGTCGTCCCCGGACGGCAACGCCCTCTTCGAGGTCCCGCGCAGCGTGCTCGTGCGGTTCCTGCGCCGGACCTACGTCGTCGTCCCGCGCGGCCGCGAGGCCGAGCACCTGGACGTCGACACGGCGGTGAACCGGCTGCTCGCCGGCCGCTGACGACGCACCCCGGGGCCGCGCGGATCTGCCGAGTCCGCGCGGCCCCGGGCCGTCACCGGGGTACGGCGTCAGCCGTGCGTCGTGATCCCGCCGTCGACCGGGATGACCGCCCCGGTCAGGTACGCCCCGGCCCGGGACGACAGGTAGATCGCGGTGCCCGCCATGTCCTCGGGACGACCGATCCGGCCCAGCGGCACCTGCTGCTCGATGGCGGACCGGGACGCCGGGTCGTCCAGGGCGAAGGCCATCATCTTGCTCTCGAACGGCCCCGGCGCGATCGCGTTGACCGTGATCTGCTCGCCGGCGAGCTGGTGGGCGAGGCTGCGGGTGAGCATGTGCACGGCCGCCTTGGTGGCGGAGTAGGCGTACACCTCCATCCACGGCACCCGGAGGCCGTCGATCGAGCCGATGTTGATCACGCGGGCCGGGTCGTCGGCGGTGGCCGTCGCGCGCAGCGCCGGCAGCAGCGCGGTGGTGAGCCGGAAGACGGCCTTGACGTTGACCGCCCAGAGCTTGTCGAAGGCGCTCTCCGGGTACGACTCCAGCGGCGCGCCCCAGGTCGCGCCCGCGTTGTTGACCAGCACGTCGAGCCGGTCGCCGGTGCGCTCCCGCACGGCCGCGGCCAGCCCCAGCGCGCCCTCGTCGTGGCCGAGGTCGGCGGGGATCGCCTCGCACGAGCCCTCGGCGGCCAGCTGCCCGGCCACGGTCTCGCAGACGTCCGCCTTCCGGGACGAGATGATGACCTTCGCGCCGGCCTGCACGAAGCCCCGGGCGATCATCAGTCCGATCCCCCGTGAGCCCCCGGTGACCAGGACCGTCTTGCCTTCGACCGAGAACAGATCCGTCATGCCCATCCCATCGCGAGTCGGCGGTGGCCGCGGATCGGTCCGGCGGTCCGGCGACCCTGGCGCTACCGATCGGTAACCTAACCGTCCCGCGTCCGGCCGACAAGAGCGGCCCCGACCCGCGGAAATGCCGAGATGCAGGATGCAGCGCCGCCGGTTAACGTCGGGACGATGGTCACTACCGGACAGCTTCCCCCGTCCAGCCGTACCGACCTGCCTCCCGCCCGGCCCGACGCCGACGAGATCGGCACCGGAGCGCTCGCCGAGCTCGCGCCCGAGCCCGGCTGGCCCCGCCCGGTCCTGCTCGGCGCCGAGCTGCTGATCCTGGTCACCGGCGGTCACGGCACCGCCGAGCTGGACTTCCGGGCGGTGCCCTGCCGCCCCGGCACCCTGCTGCGGGTGCGCCCCGGCCAGGCGCTGCGCTGCCTCGGCCCGCACCTCGACGCGACGGTGGTGCGCTGGGGCGCCGGGACGCTGCGCGGGCTGGACGTCGACCCGGACGCGGTGCCGGCGTACCGGCAGCTCGCCGGCGAGGACGAGGACGCCGTGATCAGCGAGGTGACCCAGCTGGCGGTGGACGCCGACCGGCACGCCGGGGTGCCCGCGGCCCGGGCGCTGCTGCGTCACCAGCTCGCGGTGCTGCTGCTGCGGCTGAGCCTGCTCCCGGTCGCCGAGGAGCCACCGGCGCACCGGGCGGAGGCGGAGACCTTCCGCCGGCTCTGTCGCGAGGTGGAACGCGGCTACCAGCACACCCGCCGGGTCGAGGACTACGCCGCCCGGCTCGGCTGCTCGGTGCGTACCCTGACCCGGGCCTGCCTGGCGGTGACCGGCCGCAGCGCCAAGCAGGTGATCGACGAGCGGGTGGCGTTGCAGGCGTGCCGGCTGCTCGCCGCCACCGATGAGCCGATCGCCCGGATCGGCCGCCGGCTGGGCTTCCCGGAGCCGACCAACTTCGGTCGCTTCTTCACCCGGGAGGTCGGGGTCAGCCCCGGCGCCTTCCGGGCCGGCCGGGAGCGGGCGATCCCGGTCCGCATGGTGCGGCCCCGTCCGCCCGCCGACTCCCCGGCAGGTCCCGGCCGGGCATGATGGCAGGGTGCAGATCTCCGCGCGCGGCGACTACGCGGTCCGGGCCGCACTGAGCCTGGCCGAGGCGTACCCCCGGCTGCTGTCCACCCAGGCCATCGCGACGGACCAGGACATGCCCCGCAAGTTCCTGGAGGCCGTGCTGGCCGACCTGCGCCGGGCCGGGGTCGTCCGGGCGCAGCGCGGCGCCGAGGGCGGCTATACCCTCGCCCGGCCGATGACCCCGGTGGTGCACAAGAAGGGCTGCCGGGAGATGGAGGGCTGGGAGGCCCTCGACTACGCCCGCCAGCGCTACGGCCTGCCGAACG
>NZ_JBSGJR010000081.1:0-17114 GCF_053605645.1 Micromonospora sp. NPDC003776 | reverse complement strand
GCCCGGCGAACCTGCTCGCCGCCGCCCGGGTCGCCGCCGCGCCGGCGGCGCGGGACCTCGGCGTCCTGGTCGCGTTCAACGACGAGATCCACGCCGCCCGGTTCGTCCGCAAGACCCACAGCACCAGTACGGCCACCTTCGCCTCGCCCAACGCCGGGCCGCTCGGTCACGTGATCGAGGGGGAGGTACGCCTGCTCACCCGACCGTCCCGGCACGCCCCGCTGCCACCGCCGGACGCGGACCGGCTGGCCGCCACCCGGGTGGCCCTGCACACCGTCACCCTCGACGACGACCCGGCGCTGCTCGACCTGGTCGCCCGCGACCGGGACGGCCTCGTCGTCGCCGGTTTCGGTGTCGGGCACGTGCCCCCGGCGTTCGCCCCGGTGCTGGAGGCGCTCGCCGCGCGGATGCCGGTGGTGCTGACCTCGCGGACCGGGGCCGGCTCGGTGCTGCGGCACACCTACGGGGCGGTCGGCTCGGAGACCGACCTGCGGCGGCGCGGGGTGATCTGGGGCGGGCTGCTCGACCCGTACAAGGCGAAGGTGCTGCTGCGCCTCCTGCTGGCGGGCGGCGCCGGCCGGGCCGAGGTGGCCGAGGCGTTCGTCCGGCACGGCTGAGTCGTGCCGGGGGCGTGCCGAGCGGGGTGTTAGAAGGGGGCCCCTGCCATGCACCAGGCGTTAGGAAGGGGCCCTTCCTTACACTCGCCGGGTGAGTGGAGAGCGACGTCCGCTGGCGGACCGGCCGCTGACCGAGCCGCACCCGTCGCGGTTGTCGCCCGACCACCCCGACCGGGCGCGGATCCTGGCCGCCCACGCCGCGGCGCTGGCCGCCGGGGAGGCCGGCTACCCGGACCCGGCGACCGGGCTCTTCGTGCTCACCGCCGGTTTCCTGGCCCGCCGGGGCACCTGCTGCGGCCGTGGCTGCCGCCACTGCCCGTACGTCACCGACTGACCGGTGAGCGCCAACGCCCCGACCTGCGGCGGGAGCGGTCGATCACGTGGCCGGCACGTCCCGGTCTTCCGCCGCGGCGGGGTTGCCCGTACGGTGTCCGACGGACATCCGGCGGGCGCCCGCCGACGACTGCGGAGGTTGTGCCCACGTGCGCGCCTGGACCTGGCTCCTCGCATCGGCCGTACTGCTGACCGCCGGCTGCGCGGCCGAGAAGCCGCCCGTGGCGGTGCCGGCGGCCGAACCGGTGGCGGTGCCGGCGGCCGCCGCCTCCTCGGGCGGGGCGTGCCGGCTGCTCGACTTCGCGGTGATCGGCAAGCACACCGGCGGGAGGTTCGACGTGGCCGCCGCGGTGGACAAGGGGGACACGCACACCTGCGTGGTCCGTGCCGAGGCGGCGCTGCTGCCGGAGCTGACCCTCACCGTCACCGACACCTCGATCGACACGTCCGGTTTCAGCATGGACGTGCTGCCCCGGGGGGCGAAGAAGGTCAGCAAGCTGGGGAAGATCGCCTACCGGCGTACGGTGCCGAAGAGTGGCAGGGCCGGCCCGGCGGCCGAGGTGGGCTGGCTGGCCACCGAGGGCCGGCTGGTCACCCTCCGCTGGGCCTGCCCGCCGGGCACCGCGACGGCCGAGGCCGACAAGGCCGCCGCGAAGCTGGTCGACCTGGCGAAGACCCTGGACACCCGGAAACTCTGACCGGCCGGGTCAGCGGGCCGCGACGAACACCCGGGAGGCGACCTCGCGGGGCAGCCGGATCCGGTCGCCGGACCGGTCGATCGACACGCCGTCGCGCTCCTGCGCCACGGTCACCGTGGCGCCCGGGTCGACCCCCGCCGCGTGCAACTGCCGCAGCACGTCCGCGTCGGTCTGCACGCTCTCGCAGATCCGGCGGACCACGACCTGCCCCGAGAGGCCGGGGAAGGCCAGGTTGCGCTCACCGTCCACCGGGGCGGACTCGGCCGCGCCGGGTTCGCCCAGCTCCTCCAGGCCCGGGATCGGGTTGCCGTACGGCGAGCGGGTGGGGCGGTTGAGCAGGTCGTAGACCCGCTTCTCCACCGCGTCGCTCATCACGTGCTCCCACCGGCAGGCCTCCTCGTGGGCCTCCTCGTAGGGCATCCCGATCACGTTGACCAGCAGCAGTTCGGCGAGGCGGTGCTTGCGCATGACCGAAACGGCGGTGCCCCGGCCCAGTGGGGTGAGCGACAGGTGCCGGTCGCCCTCGACGGTGAGCAGGCCGTCCCGCTCCATCCGGGCGACGGTCTGGCTGACGGTGGGACCGCTCTGCTTGAGCCGCTCCGCGATCCGGGCGCGCAGCGGCGGCACCCCCTCCTCCTCCAGCTCGAGGATGGTGCGCAGGTACATCTCGGTCGTATCGACCAGGTCATGCTTCACGTCAGCGGCCTCCCGGTGGTCGATGCTACCCCGGACCCCCGACGATCGACGGACCGCGAACCGCGAGGTCGCTGCCCGGATGGTGTTGACTGGACCCCATGTCCGGAACCGATGACCTGCTGGTCGAGCCCGACCGGCTCGCCGCCGAGCTCGACCGCGCCGACCCGCCCACCCTGCTCGACGTCCGCTGGCGGCTGGCCGGGCCACCCGGTCGGGACGACTACACCGCCGGCCACCTGCCCGGCGCCGTCTTCGTCGACCTGGACACGGAGCTCTGCGGCCGCGCCGGCGCCGCCGGCCGCCACCCCCTGCCCGACCCGGCCGCGCTGCAGGCCGCGCTGCGCACCGCCGGGGTCCGCGCCGGTCAGCCCGTGGTGGTGTACGACGGCGGGGACGGCATGTCCGCCGCCCGGGCCTGGTGGACGCTGCGCTGGGCCGGCCACCGGGCGGTCCGGGTGCTGCACGGCGGCTATCCCGCCTGGATCGCCGCCGGCCTGCCCGTCTCCACCGAGGCGCCCGACCCCGTCCCCGGGGACGTCACCGTCACCCCCGGCGCGCTGCCGGTGCTCGACGCCGCCGAGGCCGCCCGGCTGGCCGCCGCCGACGCCGGGGTGCTGCTGGACGTGCGGGCCGCTCCCCGCTACCGGGGCGAGACCGAGCCGATCGACCCGGTCGCCGGGCACGTGCCGGGCGCGGTCAACCTGCCCGCCCCCGAGTACGTCGCCGACGGCCGCTTCCCCGCCGCCGAGGCGCTGCGCCAACGGTTCGCCGCCGCCGGAGTGGCCGAGGGCGCGCCGGTCGGGGCGTACTGCGGCTCCGGGGTGACGGCCGCGCAGGCGGTGCTGGCCCTGCACCTGGCCGGCCGGCCGGACGCCGGCCTCTACGTCGGGTCCTGGAGCAACTGGGTGGCCGACCCGGACCGGCCGGTGGCCACCGGCGGGACACCCGGGCGCTGACCAGGGCGTGCGGTGGGTCCGGGCCGGCGCGCGTGCGACGATGGCGCCATGGCCGACGACACGGTGGTGGTGTGGGACGAGGCCCTGCTCGCCTACGACATGGGTGACCATCCGCTCGACCCGGTGCGGGTGGAGCTGACCATGGCGCTCGCCCGCGAGCTGGGAGTGCTGGACCGGCCCGGGGTGCGGCTGGTCAAGCCGGAGCCGGCCGACGACGCGCTGCTGACCCGGGTGCACGACCCGCGCTACCTGGACGCGGTGCGGGCGGCGCCCCGGGATCCGCTCTTCGCCGGCTTCGGGCTGGGCACCTCCGACAATCCGGTCTTCGACGGCATGCACGAGTCGAGCGCGCTGATCGCCGGGGCGAGCGTGGCCGCCGCCGAGGCGGTGTGGCGCGGCGAGGCCCGGCGCGCGGTCAACGTGGCCGGCGGGCTGCACCACGCCATGCCGGCCCGGGCCTCCGGCTTCTGCGTCTACAACGACCCGGCGGTGGCCATCGCCCGCCTGCTCGACCTCGGCGCCGAGCGGATCGCGTACGTGGACGTGGACGTGCACCACGGCGACGGCGTGCAGGAGATCTTCTACCGCGACCCGCGGGTGCTCACGGTCAGCCTGCACGAGACCCCGCTGGCGCTCTTCCCCGGCACCGGCTTCCCCGACGAGACCGGCGGGCCGGGCGCCGAGGGGAGCGCGGTCAACGTGCCGCTCCCGCCCGGCGTCGGCGACGCGGGCTGGCAGCGGGCCTTCCACGCCATCGTGCCGTCGGTGCTGCGCGCGTTCCGGCCGCAGATTCTGGTCAGCCAGTGCGGGGCGGACGGCCACAAGGCCGACCCCCTCGCCGACCTGCACCTGTCCGTGGACGGGCAGCGGGCCACCTACCTCGCGCTGCGGGCGCTCGCCGACGAGTTGTGCGACGGCCGCTGGGTGGCCACCGGCGGTGGCGGGTACGCCCTGGTCGAGGTGGTGCCGAGGGCCTGGACGCACCTGTTGGCGGTGGCCACCGGGGAGCCGGTCGAGCCGGCCACGCTCACCCCGCCGGCCTGGCGGGAGCTGGCCGCCGCCCGCCGGCCCGGCCGCGACGTGCCGCTGCGGATGACCGACGACGTGGACCCGTCCTACCAGCCGTGGCAGCCGACCGGCGAGCCGAACGCGGTGGACCGGGCCATCGCCGCCGCGCGCAGGGCGGTGTTCCCGCTGTTCGGGCTCGACCCGCACGACCCGCGCGACTGAGCCGGCGGTAGGGGGAGGAACCGACCGGTGACCACCGTCGAGCAACCGGTGGACGTGCTGCTCAGCGACGGTACGACCGTCCAGCTGCGACAGATCCGTCCGGATGACGCCGCCGCGATCGTGGCGATGCACTCGCGCTTCTCGGAGCGCACCCGCTACCTGCGCTACTTCTCGCCGTACCCGCGCATCCCGGAGCGGGACCTGCAACGGTTCGTCAACGTGGACCACCGCGACCGGGAGGCGTTCGTGGTGCTGGCCGGCGACCGGATCGTCGCCGTCGGCCGGTACGAGCGGCTCGGCCCCGCCTCTCCCGAGGCCGAGGTGGCCTTCGTGGTGGAGGACGCCTACCAGGGCCGGGGGATCGGCTCGGTGCTGCTGGAGCACCTGGCCGACACGGCCCGCCGGTACGGCATCGTGCACTTCGTCGCCGAGGTGCTCCCGGCCAACGGGGCGATGCTGCGGGTCTTCTCCGACTTCGGTTACCAGGTCGCCCGCCAGTACGCCGACGGCGTGGTGCACCTGAGCTTCCCGATCGCCCCCACCGAGGCGACCCTGGAGGTGCAGCGCGGCCGGGAGCACCGCACCGAGGCCCGCTCCATCGCCCGGCTGCTCGCCCCACGCGGCATCGCCGTCTACGGGGCCAGCACCACCGGCCAGGGCGTCGGCGCGGCCCTGCTCGGGCACCTGCGCGACGGCGGCTTCACCGGCACGATCGTCCCCGTGCACCCGACCGCGGCGACCGTGGCGGGGCTGCCCGCGTACCCGTCGGCGGCCGACGCCGGGGCCGAGATCGACCTCGCCGTGGTGGCGGTCGCCCCAGAGGCGGCCACGGCGGTGGTCGCCGACGCCGCGGCGGCCGGCGCGCACGGCCTGGTCGTCATCTCCGCCGGGTTCGCCGAGTCCGGCCCGGCCGGGGCGGCCGTCCAGCGCGCCCTGGTCCGGGCCGCCCACCTGGCTGGCATGCGGGTGGTCGGGCCGAACTGCCTCGGCGTGGCCAACACCGACGAGCGGGTACGCCTGAACGCCACCCTCGCTCCGGTGCTGCCCGCCCCCGGCCGGGTGGGGGTGTTCAGCCAGTCCGGCGCGTTCGGGGTGGCCCTGCTCGCCGAGGCGTCCCGGCGCGGCCTCGGCCTGTCCAGCTTCGTCTCGGCGGGCAACCGGGCCGACGTCTCCGGCAACGATCTCCTGCAGTACTGGCAGGACGACCCGGACACCGACGTCATCACGCTCTACCTGGAGACCTTCGGCAACCCGCGCAAGTTCGCCCGGCTGGCCCGGCGGATCGGCCGGAGCAAGCCGATCGTGGCGCTCGCCTCGCTGGCCCGGCCGCCGGGCGTCGGCGACGGGGGTCCGGCGCTGGACGCCGCCGCGGTCAGCGCGCTCTTCGCCCAGTCCGGGGTGATCCGGGTGGACACCGTCGCCGAGCTGCTCGACGTCGGCGTGCTGCTGGCGCACCAGCCGTTGCCGGCCGGCCGCCGGGTCGCCGTGGTGGGCAACTCGTCGGCGCTGACCGGGCTGGCCGCCACCGCCTGCGCCGCCCAGGGCCTCACCGTGGCCGACGGCTACCCGCACGACGTCGGCCCCCGGGCCGGCGCCGCCGAGTACGCCGCCGCGCTCGCCGCCTCCGCCGCCGACGAGCGGGTGGACGCCGTGGTGGCCGTCTTCGCCCCGCCGCTGCCCGGCCAGCTCACCGACCCGGAGGCGGACTTCACCGCCGCCCTGCCCGACGCGCGGGCCACCGGCAAGCCGGTGGTGGCGACCTTCCTCGCCGGCCGGCTGCCCGCCGGCGTGCCGGCGTACCCGAGCGTGGAGGAGGCCGTCCGGGCCCTGGCCCGGGTCAGCACGTACGCCGACTGGCTGCGCCGGCCGCCCGGTGCGTTGCCCGAGCTGGACCGGGTGGACCGGTCGGCCGGGCACGCCGCGCTGCGCGCCGACGGTGCCGATCCGGCGGGGCTGCTCGGGGCGTACGGGATCGAGCTGGTCGAGTCGACGCCCGCGACCTCGGCCGACGAGGCGGTCGCGGCGGCCGAGCGGCTGGGCTGGCCGGTCGCCCTCAAGGCGGCCGCCCCCGGTTTGCGGCACCGGCTCGACCTCGGCGCGGTCCGGCTCGACCTGGCCGATCCCGCGGCGCTGCGCCGCGCGTACGCCGAGATGGCTCCGGTCTTCGGCGCGGCCGTCCTGGTCCAGCCGATGGTCCCGCCCGGCGTGGCCTGCGTGGTGGAGCTGGTGGAGGACCCGGCGTTCGGGCCGGTGGTCGGCTTCGGGCTCGGCGGGGTCGCCACCGAGCTGCTCGGCGACCGGGCCTGGCGGGCGGTGCCGCTGACCGACCGGGACGCCGCCGAGCTGGTCGACGAGCCGCGCGCGGCGCCGCTGCTGCGCGGCCACCGGGGTGCCGCGCCGGTGGACCGGGCGGCCCTGGTGGACCTGCTGCTGCGGGTCGGGCGGTTGGCCGACGAGCAGCCCCGGGTCCGCTCGCTCACCCTCAACCCGGTGCTGGCCCGCCCGGACGGCATCTCGGTGCTGCACGCCACCGTCAACACCGGCGCGGAGGCGCCCCGCCCCGACACCGGCCCCCGCCGGCTGTAAGGAAGGGCCCCCTGTTAACGCCTGCGGTAGAGAAAGGGCCCCCTTCTAACGCCTCAGGCCCCGGCGAACCGCCGGGGCCTGAGGGGTGCGGGGTCAGCAGGCGTACGCCTCCAGGCGGTTCGCCCGCTCCGGGTCGCGCAGCTTCAGCAGGGTGACCTTCTCGATCTGCCGGATCCGCTCGCGGGACAGGCCGAACTCCCGGCCCACCTCGTCCAGGGTGCGCTGCCGGCCGTCGTCCAGGCCGAACCGGAGCCGGATCACCGCCTGCTCCCGCTGGGAGAGGGTGGCCAGCACGATCCGCACCTCGTTGCGCAGCTCGCCGTCGGCCGCGGCGTCGCCGGGCTCCTGGCGCGGGTCGACCGCGGCGACGAAGTCACCGAGCGCGCTCTCGCCGTCCTCGCCGACCGCCTGGTCGAGGCTGACCGGCTCCCGGTCGTAGGAGATCAGCTCGATCACCTGGAACTCGGGGATCTCCAGCGCCCGGGCCACCTCGGCGACGGTGGGCTCGCGGCCCAGCGTGGCCGACAGCTCCCGGCGGACCCGGACCATCCGGTTGACCTGCTCGACCATGTGCACCGGGATGCGGATGGTGCGGGCCTGGTCGGCCATGGCGCGGGTGATGGCCTGGCGGATCCACCAGGTGGCGTAGGTGGAGAACTTGTAGCCCTTGGTGTAGTCGAACTTCTCGACGGCGCGGATCAGGCCGAGGTTGCCCTCCTGGATCAGGTCGAGGAAGGCCATCCCGCGACCGGTGTAGCGCTTCGCGATGCTGACCACCAGGCGCAGGTTCGCCTCCAGCAGGTGGTCCTTGGCGGCGCGGCCCTCGGCCACGATCAGCTCCAGGTCGGCGCGGAGCTCCGGGGAGACGGGGGTGCAGGTGGAGAGCTTCTCCTCGGCGAAGAGGCCGGCCTCGATCCGCTTGCTGAGCTCCACCTCCTGCGCGGCGGTGAGGAGCTTCGTACGGCCGATGCCGTTGAGGTACGCCCGGACCAGGTCGGTGGAGACGCCGCGCTCGTCGGTGGCGTCCAGGTCGGTCAGGGTGTCGGTGCCGGCCTCGGCGTCGATGGTGGCAGCCGGGCGGTTCTGGTGCTCGATCATCTGCAGGGCCATCTCTGTCTCTCCCCGTGTCCTTGGTGCCGCGTACCGGTCTCCGTGCCGCGTGCCGGCGCGGTGGTGCCGGTGAAGAACAGCTTGGCGGGCGGGGCGTGAAACGGGAGTGAGGCGATCGGGGAACCGACAGCAATCCCACCGGAAAATCGGATGTCGCTTGCCCGACCCGGTTACCGTGCCAGCGGCCGGCCACCGGGGCGCGGCAGCACAGGCGATCGGAGGACGTGGTGGTCTTCAAGCGGCTCATGCAGGCGATGGGGGTGGGTGGCCCGTCGGTGGAGACGGTGCTGGCCAACCCGAACTGCCGCCCCGGCGGCCACCTGGAGGGCCGGATCCAGGTGCTCGGCGGGGACCACCCGGTGGACGTCTCGTACGTGGCGCTGGGCCTGGTCACCCGGGTCGAGGTGGAGAGCGGCGACTCCGAGTACGACACCAACCAGGAGTTCGGTCGCCGGCAGGTGACCGGCGCGTTCCGGCTGGAGCCGGGGCAGCGGTACGACGTGCCGTTCCGCTTCGACGTGCCCTGGGAGACGCCGCTGACCGACCTGTACGGCCAGCACCTGCACGGGATGACGATGGGGCTGCGTACCGAGCTGGAGGTGGCCCGGGCGGTCGACAAGGGTGACCTGGACGCGGTGGCGGTGCACCCGCTGCCGGCCCAGGAGCGGCTGCTGGAGGCGCTGCTGCGGCTGGGCTTCCGGTTCGCCCGGGCCGACGTCGAGCGGGGCCACCTGTACGGCGTGCACCAGACGTTGCCGTTCTACCAGGAGATCGAGTTCCACCCGGCGCCGCAGTACGCGCGGGGGATGAACCAGCTCGAGGTCACCTTCGTGACGAACCCGCAGCAGGTGCAGGTGGTGCTGGAGCTGGACAAGCGCGGCGGCCTGTTCACCGAGGGCCACGACGCCTTCGGCCGCTTCACGGTGGACCACGCCACCGCCGACCGCACCGACTGGGCCGCCCAACTCGACGCCTGGCTCCGCCAGTCCCTCTCCCGCCGCGGCCTCTTCTTCTGACCCCCCAGCCCCCTGTCGATCAAGGAGTTTGCGTCGGCATCCCGGCCCGCGGAGACGCAAACTCCTTGATCAACGGGAGAAGGGTGGTCAGAGGTCCAGGAGGAGGGTGCGGGGGCCGATGTTGACCGACTCGACGAGCATGTGGGCGCGGAAGCGGCCGGTTTCGACCTTCGCGCCGCGGGCGCGCAGCTCCTCGACGACCGCGGTCACCAGTGGCTCGGCCACCTCGGCGGGGGCCGCCTGGGTCCAGCTCGGCCTTCGGCCCTTGCGGGCGTCGCCGTAGAGGGTGAACTGGCTGACCACCAGCATCGGCGCGCCCGTGTCGGCGGCGCTGCGCTCGTCGTCCAGGATGCGCAGCTCGTGGATCTTGCGAGCCATGGTCGCCGCCACCTGCCCGGTGTCGGTGTGCGTCACGCCGAGCAGCACCAGCAGGCCGTCGGCGATCTCGCCGACCACCTCGTCGTCGACGGTCACGGCGGCCCGGCCGACCGTCTGCACCACCGCCCGCATCAGCCCTCCACCGGTTCGACGATGCCCCGCTCGACCAGGTGCGCCACGATCGGCCCGGCCGCCTCGGCCAGTTCCTCGGGGGCGACGTCGTGCGCGGCGGCGAGCAGGGCGAGCTGGTCCCGCAGCGGCAGCCGGCCGTCCGCCCCGCCGACCAGGGCGAGCACGAGCGGGTCGATCTCCTCCGACCAGCGCAGCCCGTGCGGCATGGCGAGCACCTGCCGGTCCACCGCCCAGCCCTCGTCGCCCATGGTGGCCTCCTGCCGCAGCTGGAGCCCGTCGGCGGCCCGGTAGCGCGCGGCCAGCAGCCCGTCGGTGTCCCGGTCGCGCAGCCAGTCCTGCCGGCGGAACCACTCGGCGATCCGGTCGCCCATCGGCGGCTCCACCCGCTGCCGCAGGTCCTCGACGCGGAGGACGGGCTGTTCGCGGCCGGCGCGGCGCAGCGAGACGATGCCGAAACCGATCGCCTCCACCTTGTGCGCGTCGAACCAGTCCAGCCAGGCCGCCATCCGCTGCGGGTCGGCCGTCTCCCCGACGTCGGTGAGCCAGAGGTTGACGTACGCCATCGGGTCGGCCACCTCGCGCTGGATGACCCAGGCGTCCAGCCCGGTGCCGGCGAACCAGCCGGTCACCCGCTCCGCCCAGTCCTCGCCGGCGACGTGCACCCAGTTGGCCAGGTACTGCATCGTCCCGCCCTCGGTCAGCAGGTGCGGCGCGGCGGCGGCCAGCTCGGCGCCGATCGCGTCGCCGACCCGCCCGGAGTCCCGGTAGACGTGCGTGGTGGTGCCGGGGCCGACCACGAAGGGCGGATTGCTGACCACCAGGTCGAACCGGCGGCCGGCCACCGGAGCCACCATGTCGCCGCGCAACAGCTCCCAGTCCTGGCCGTTCAGGGCGGCGGTGGTGGCGGCGAAGCGCAGCGCCCGCTCGGAGACGTCGGTGGCGGTCACCCGGCGGGCGTGGGTGGACAGATGCAGGGCCTGGACGCCGGAGCCGGTGCCCAGGTCCAGCGCGGTCTCCACCGGGCGGCGCACGGTCGCGCCGATCAGCGTCTGGGTGGCCCCGCCGATGCCCAGCACGTGCTCGGCGTGCAGCGGCCGGCCCGGTCGGGCGCTCGCCGGCACGTCGGCCAGGACCCACCAGTCGTCCCCGTACGGCTCGAGGTCGACGCCGGCGCGCAGGCCGTCGCCGTGCCGCTCGACGATTCCGCCGGAGACGGCCTCCTCGACGGTCAGCGGGGCGAGCGCGGCGGCCACCGCCGGCTCCGGCTCGGTCTGGTCGCAGATGAAGACCCGGATCAGTGTCGCGAGCGGGTCGCGGTCCTCGGTGGCGCGCAGCGCGGCGCGGAAGTCGTTGCGGGCCACCCCGCCGGTGGCCTGCGGGCCGAGCCGGTCGGCGATGCCGTTGGAGGTGAAGCGCGCCCGGCTCAGCGCGGTCCGCAGCGCGGCCACGCCGGCGGGGGAGAGCAGCATGTCATGACGATCCACGTCGCCATCCTGCCTCGCCCGGCCCCCGGCGCGGCCGGCACCCGCGAGATCCATAGCGCGAGCCGTATCAACAGGCAACTATCTCTTTCACATCCATCGATGTCTGGCTAGCATTCCCAGCAATGTTCGTCGATGGGTGTGCCGGCGGCCACGAGCCTCCGGCGTGCCCGGTAGGGAGCCAGACGATGTCCGACGTGTCCGTACCCCGGCGCCGCGCGCTGCGCGCGCTCGCCGTCACGGCCGCCGCCGCGGCCCTCACCGCCGCCGCCTCCACCCCCGCCCTCGCCGCACCGACCGGCCAGATCCGCTACGCCGGCGCCGCCGACGCCATCAGCGGCAGCTACCTGGTGGTGCTCAGGACCGACGCGGTCGGCGCCGCGAACAGCCTCGCCGCCCGCCGCGCGGTGCCGGATCGCGCCGCCGGCCTCGCCGCCCGCTACGGCGGCACGGTCGGCACGGTGTGGAGCGCCGCGCTGACCGGCTACAACGCGAAGATGAGTCCGGCCCAGGCGCGTCGGCTCGCCGCCGACCCGTCGGTCGCGTACGTCGAGCAGGACCGGGTGGTCACCACCCAGGGCACCCAGACCGGCGCGACCTGGGGTCTGGACCGGATCGACCAGCGCAGCCTGCCGCTGAACGGCACCTACACCTACCCGAACACGGCCACCAACGTGCGGGCGTACATCATCGACACCGGCATCCGGATCACCCACAGCGACTTCGGCGGCCGGGCGACCTGGGGCACCAACACGGTGGACACCAACAACACCGACTGCAACGGCCACGGCACGCACGTCGCGGGCACCGTCGGTGGCAACACGTACGGCGTGGCCAAGGGGGTGCGGCTGATCGCGGTGAAGGTGCTCAACTGCTCGGGCAGCGGCAGCACCTCCGGGGTGATCAGCGGCGTCAACTGGGTCACCTCGAACGCGGTCAAGCCGGCGGTGGCCAACATGAGCCTCGGCGGCGGCGCCAGCAGCACGCTGGACAGCGCGGTCGCCAACTCGATCAGCTCCGGCGTCACGTACGGCATCGCGGCCGGCAACTCCAGCGCCAACGCCTGCAACTACTCGCCGGCCCGGGTCGCCTCGGCGATCACCGTCGGCGCCACCACCAGCAGCGACGCCCGCGCCTCGTACTCGAACTACGGCTCCTGCCTGGACATCTTCGCCCCCGGCTCGTCGATCACGTCGGACTGGAGCACCGGCGACACCGCGACCAACACGATCAGCGGCACCTCGATGGCCACCCCGCACGTGGTCGGCGCGGCGGCCCTGGTGCTCGGCGCGAACCCGTCGTACACCCCGGCGCAGGTGGCCAGCTACCTGACCACCAACGCCACCAACGGCAAGGTGACCAGCCCCGGCAGCGGCTCGCCGAACCGGCTGCTCTTCGTCGTCAACTGACCGCCCCCCGGCGCACGGCCCGGTGGACCCCACCCCTGTCCACCGGGCCGTGTCGCGTCCCGCGGGGAGTCGGGCGTGCGCGACGGCGGCCGACCGGCAGGATGGGGACATGACGCTCTCGCTGCCCATCGACCCGGAGGCCAACGCGCTGCTCGGGCGCAGCCCGCTGGCGCTGCTGCTCGGCATGGTGCTGGACCAGCAGGTGCCGATGGAGAAGGCCTTCTCCTCCCCGTACGTGCTGGGCCAGCGGCTCGGCCACGAGCCGGACGCCCGGGAGCTGGCCGGGTACGCCCCGGAGGCCCTGGTCGCCCTCTTCGCCCAGCCGCCCGCGCTGCACCGGTTCCCCAAGGCCATGGCGGCCCGGGTGCAGGAGGTGTGCCAGGTGCTGGTCGACCGGTACGACGGTGATCCCGCCCGGCTCTGGTCCGAGGCGGCCGACGGGCGCGACCTGCTGCGCCGGGTCGGCGAGCTGCCCGGTTTCGGCAAGCAGAAGGCGCAGATCTTCGTCGCCCTGCTCGGCAAGCGGTTCGGGATCACCCCGGAGGGCTGGCGGGAGGCGGCCGGCGGCTACGGCGACGCGGACGCGTACCGGTCGGTGGCCGACGTGACCGACGGCGAGTCGCTGCGCCGGGTCCGCGAGTACAAGCAGCGGATGAAGGCCGAGGCCAGGGCCGCGAAGGGCTGACGCAACCGGGACCGCCGCCGCCTCGTTGATCCGCTGGACTGCGAACGACGGGCGGGTGATGACGGACGAGCGGGGGGCGGAACTCCTGCGCGGGGGTGGGGGCAGTCACCGTGCGACCTTCCTGGAGCTCTTCCTCGACGTCGTCTTCGTCTTCGCGTTCACCCGGGTCTCGCAGCGGCTGATCCACGACGTGACGGTGGGCGGTGGGCGGCTGCCGCTGGAACTGGCCCAGACCGCGCTGCTGCTTCTCGCGCTCTGGATGGTCTGGTCGCTCACCGCGTGGGCGACCAGCCACTACGACCCCGAGCAACCGCCGATCCAGGCGGTGATGGTCGGCTCGATGTTCGGCAGCCTGGTGATGGCCGTCTCGGTGCCCGAGGCGTACGGCACGCACGGGCTGAGCTTCGCCGCCGGGTACGTGGTGATCCAGGTCGGCCGCTCGCTCTACCTCACCGTGGCGTTGCGCCGGCACCCGCAGCGGCACCTGTCCGACCGGCTCCTCGTCTGGTCGGCGGTGACCGCCGTGCCGTGGCTGGTCGGCGGGTCGGTCGGGGGCGACCTGCGGTTGCTGCTCTGGGCGGTGGCGATGGCCGCCGACTACCTGGGCGCCGGGACGGGCTGGCCGGTGCCCCGGATGGGCCGGGCGCGGGCCACGGCGTGGACGCTGACCGGCGAGCACCTCGCCGAGCGGTACCAGCAGTTCACCATCATCGCGCTCGGTGAGATGGTCTTCGTGGCCGGCCTGGGCTTCAGCGGCAGCGATTTCTCCCTCCCGCGCTGGATCGCCTTCGCGGACGCCTTCGCCACCACCGTGCTGCTCTGGCGGATCTACTTCCACCGCGCCGGGTCCGTGCTGGCCGAGGCCGTCGCGGAGGCCGAGCAGCCGGCCCGGCTGGGCAAGTCGGCCACCTGGACCCACCTCACCATGATCGCCGGCATCGTCACCACCGCCGTCGGCTACGAACTGGCCATCGCCGAGCCCGGGGGGCACGCGGACGTGGTCCGGGTGGCGGCCATGGTCGGTGGCCCGGCGCTCTTCGTGGTCGGCCGGTCCCGCTTCGAGTACGAGGTGTTCGGCCGGATCTCCTGGTCCCGGGTGGTCGGCCTGCTGCTCCTGGTGCTCGGCGTACCGGTGCTGGTCCACCTGCCGCTGCTCGGCATCGCCCTCTGCGCCACCGTCGTGCTCACCGGAATGGCCGTGGCCGACGCCCTGCGCGCCCGCGGGCGTCCCCCGGAACACCCCGTCCCGCCCATGTGACCCGTCGGGGCGGGGCGGGAACCGGGGACGCAACCGCGGTGGTCGCCGGGTCGTTGGGAGGCAGGACGGCGGCGGACGGGGACGGGAATGGCGGACCGGGGTGAGGCCCTGCTGCGGCGGGCGACCAGCCCCGCGCGGACCACCTTCCTGGAGCTCTTCTTCGACCTGGTCTTCGTGTTCGCGCTCACCCGCGTCTCGCAGCGGTTGCTGGAGGACCTCCCGGCGACCGGCTGGGCCCTGGCCGGCGCCGTCGGCCGTACCCTGCTGCTCTTCCTGGCGCTCTGGCTGGTCTGGATGATCACCACCTGGGTGACCAGCCGCTACGAGCCGCAGCGCAGCGTGATCCAGCTGGTCGTGATCGGCTCGATGTTCGGCAGCCTGGTGCTGGGGGTGACCCTGCCCCGGGCCCTGGAGGAGCGGGCGCTGCCGTTCGCGGTCGCGTACGTGGCGGTGATGCTGGGCCGGCCGCTGACCGTGGCCGCCGCGCTGGGTCGCCATCCCCGGCGCCTGGTCCCGCTGCGGCTGGCGGCCTGGGCCGCGGTGAGCGCGGTGCCCTGGCTGGTCGGCGCGCTCGGTCCCGACCCGCTGCGGGTACCGCTCTGGGGGCTCGCGCTGGCCGTCGACTACGTGGGTCTCTTCACCGGCTGGCCGGTGCCCCGGCTCGGGGCGGCCCCGGCGCACGGATGGTTGATCACGGGGGAGCACCTGGCGGAGCGCTTCCAGCAGATCTTCCTCATCGCGCTCGGCGAGTCGATCCTGGTGATCGGGGTGACGTACAGCGGCGAGGGGTTCTCGGGCCGGGCCGCGGGGGCCTTCACCGTCTCCTTCCTCACCGTCGCACTGCTCTGGCGGATCTACTTCCACCGCGCCGGGGACCTGCTCGCCGTGGCGCTCCGGCTGGCGAGGTCGCCGGGACGGCTCGGCGCGTCGGCGGCGGTCACCCACCTGTTCATCGTGCTCGGGGTGCTCACCGCGGCGGTCGGCTACGAACTCGTCATCGCGCAGCCGTACCACCGGGGGGAACCGGCCCGGCTGCTCTTCGTGCTCGGTGGGCCGGCGCTCTTCCTGGCCGCCCGGGCCCGTTTCGAGTACGAGATCTTCGCCCGGGTCTCGGCCTCCCGGGTGCTCGGCGTGCTGGTGCTGGTCGGGCTCGCCCCGTTGCTGGCCCGGGGCACGCCGGTGCTCGCGCTGTCCGCGGCGGCCGGGGTGCTGGCACTGGTGGCGCTGCTGGACGCGCTGCGCGGCCGGGGCCGACCGGCCGAGGAGCCGGCCTCTCCGCTCGGGCGGGAACGCCCGCCCGGGGACGTGGACTGACCGCTCAGGCGGCGGTGGGGCGGGACAGCGCGGCGAGGGCCCGGCGCACGTCGGCGAGGGAGACCGTGGCCGAGTCGTCCAGGTCGGCCAGGCCGGCCTCGATCCACTGCCGCATCAGCGTGGTCACCCCGATGCCGCGCGCGTCGGCGGCCGCCCGGACCCGTTCGTAGGTCTCCAGCGGCAGGCGTACCGAGCGGCTGACCATCGGCACGTCGGTGTCGGGGGTGGGCAGCTCCGTCGGTTGCGCGTCGTCGATCAGGTCGGCGAGCGCGTCGCCGCCGTCGTGGAACCGCTTGGTCGCCTCGTTACGGTGCATCGTGACCGCCTCCTCGTCGGCGCGATCTCCGCACGGCCTCGTCGTAGCGCTTGGCCTCGACGTCGCTCAGTTCGCGGGCGGAGAGGATGTCCCAGTCGTTGTCGGTGCCGTCGGCCTCGGCCAGCAGCACGGCGAGGCGCCGCCCCCGGTGGTCGGTCGCGTAGACCACCATCACGTCGTCCCCGAGGTGCCGGATGACCCGTCGCGTGCTGTGCAGGGCCTCCCAGACTTCCCCGGGCGTGACGTCGTAGACCCGCAGGTTCGCCAACGCCTCGTCGGTGAAGCTGAACCGGTTGCCCACGGGCGGATCGTACCACGCACGTAACACGCACCGCCTTGTCACGATTTTCGCCGATCAACCGTCCGGGGTGACAGGATGGGGCGTAATCCCCTCGAGGAGGTCCGTGGTGAAGCGTCAGGCGTACCAGCCGATCCTGATCACCGACGCCTCGCGCAGCCAGGACGACCAGCTCAACAGCCGGCAGAAGCGGTACGTGCTGATGATGGGCATCCGGGTCGCGTGCCTGGTGGTCGGAGCGATCCTGGTCGGCGCGAAGGCCCCGCTGCTCTGGCTCTGGCTACCGCTCCTCGGTCTCGGGATGGTGCTCATCCCCTGGCTGGCGGTGCTGCTGGCCAACGACCGGCCGCCGAAGGAGGAGCATCGGCTGGCCAACAAGCTCCACGCGCGCCACCGCGACGACACCCCGCCGATGGCGCTCGCCGCCGAGGAGCGCCCGCACAAGATCATCGACGCCGAGCCCTGACCGGCCCGGGCCGACGCGACGCCGGGCCCGGACCGTTCCCGCTCAGGAGGCCGGGCGGGCCCCCACGGACGAGACCGCGAGCGCGCCGAGGTCCCCGGCGCGGGCCAGCGCCGCCCGCGCGTCCGCGCCGGCGAG
>NZ_JBSGJR010000080.1:0-17207 GCF_053605645.1 Micromonospora sp. NPDC003776 | reverse complement strand
ACCCGCGCTTCACCGACGCCGTCCGCGAGCTCGCCGACCGGCTGCGCCGCACACCGCCGCGGGACAGCTGACCCCGCGCCCGCTATCCGGGCAGCCAGCGTGCCAGGTAGGCCAGCAGCCCGGCCAGATCGGTGCCGCCGGCCCGGTAGCCGACGTGCCCGTCGGGTCGGATCAGATAGTGGCCACTGGCGCCGGGGCTGATCCCGAGCCGGCGCCACGCCTGCCCGGCAGTCGCGTCGGTGCCGTCCGGTCCGGCCACCCGGTGCACGTCGAGGCGGCCGCCGTACCGCAGGCTCAGCGCCTCGGTCTGGTCGCCGGGCCACGCCTTGGGCGGCCCGCAGAGCAGCAGGTGCCAGCTGGGCGCGGCCGTCAGCTGGTGGAGCGTGCCGCCCTGCGGGAGCGGGACGTCGGGCAGCCGGTCGCCGGCTCGTGGGCCCTTGCGCGGCGAATTCGGCCCGTCCGTCGACAGCGGACTTCTCCGGTAGGTGATGGTCAGCTGGGACACCGTGCGGAAGGCGGTGGAGCGGAGAAACCGGGGAGCGAGCACGAGGGGGATCAGCGCGGGGGCGACGCGGGTACGGACGAACCGCACGACCGGGTTGGTGGAGGTGGCGACGGTGAACGCCCGGTCGGTGAAGCGCAGCACCAGCCGGCCCACCGGCGCTCGTTCGGTCTCGTAGCTGTCCAGGAGGCTCGGGTCGGCGTCGCCGCGCAGCGTCTGGGCGAGCTTCCAGCCGAGGTTGACCGCGTCCTGGATGCCGGTGTTCATGCCCTGCGCCCCGGCCGGGCTGTGGATGTGGGCGGCGTCGCCGGCCAGGAAGACCGGGCCGGTCCCGTAGCGGGTGGCGGCGCGGTGGTGCAGCCGGAAGTTGGTCATCCAGACCGGGCGGCTCAGCCGCACCGTTGCGCCGGTGTAGGCGTCGGCGAACGCCTGCACCTCGGCCAGACTCACCGGGGCGTCCGGCGGCACGACGTCGGTGGGCGGCCGCATGACCAGCAGTCGCCAGCCGGCCGGATGACCGAGGGGGAAGAAGAACAGCATGCCGCGCTCAGACAGGAACGCGTGCGCCATGCCCGGTTCGAGGCCGTCGGCCTCCAGGTCGGCCAGGACGAAGGTCTGCGGGTAGGCACCGCCGGCGAACCCGATCCCGGCGAGGTGGCGCACGGTGCTGTGCGCGCCGTCGCATCCCACCACGTACCGGGCCGGCACCGGTTCCTCGCGCCCGTCGGTGTGCCGCAGGGTGGCCAGCGCACCATCCCCCGTCCGGTCGAGCCCGACCAGTTCCACGCCGCGTTCCACGCCGAGCCCGGCCGCGGCCAGGCGCTCGCCGAGGATCCGCTCGGTCTCGGCCTGCGACAGCAGCAGCAGGAACGGATACGCGGTGTCCTTCAGCCCGAGGTCGAACAGCGGCACGGAACGGGACCGGCCACCCGCGTGCAGGCAGAGCCGGACGGTGGTGTTGCCGGCGGCCACCAGCTCGCTCGTCACGCCGAGACCGGCCAGCACCTCCAGGGTTCGGGGCTGGATCGCCAGCGCCCGCGACTCGTGGACCCGGTCCACGGCACGGTCGATCAGGCGGACCCGCACGCCGAGGGAAGCCAACTGGACGGCCAGGGCCAGCCCGGTCGGTCCCGCTCCCACCACCAGCACGTCGGTCCCGCCCGCCCGGGCCGGGATCGCTGCCTCATGATCGACCATCTCGGCGCCCCCGACTCATCGGTCTCGCCCTCGATGGTGGCACCGCCGGCCGCCGGCCCGCGGTGTGACACGGCGTTCGGCTGCCGGTGCGGCGTCAGATCTGGTGGCGGTCGTCGGCCGGCAGGCCCGGCGACGCGGGCGGCTCGGCGGACTGGCCGGGCTGGCCGAGCTGCGCGACGTGGGTGGGGTCGAGGACCCGGGAGAGGAAGGAGCGGGTCCGCTCGTGCCGTGGCGCGCCGAGCACCTCCTGCGGCGGCCCCTGCTCGACCACCACGCCGCCGTCCATAAACACGACCCGGTCGGCGACGTCGCGGGCGAACGCCATCTCGTGGGTCACCACCAGCATGGTCATGCCCTCCTCGGCCAGCTGGCGCATGACGGTGAGGACGTCGCCGACCAGTTCGGGGTCGAGCGCGGAGGTGGGCTCGTCGAAGAGCATCAGCTTCGGGTCCATCGACAGCGACCGGGCGATCGCCGCGCGCTGCTGCTGCCCGCCGGAGAGCTGCGCCGGGTACGCGCCGGCCTTGTCGGTCAGGCCGACCCGGGCCAGGTTGTCCCGCGCGATCCGTTCCGCCTCGCCGCGGCCGCGACGCAGCACCCGGCGCTGGGCGATCGTGAGGTTGTCCAGCACGGTCAGGTGCGGGAAGAGGTTGAACGACTGGAAGACCATGCCGATGCCGCGGCGTACCGCGTCGATCTCGACGTCCGGGTCGGTCATCTCGGTCCCGTCGACCCAGATCTTGCCGGCGGTCGGCTCCTCGAGGAGGTTGACGCAGCGCAGCAGGGTCGACTTGCCGGACCCGGACGGCCCGATGACGCACACCACCTCGCCGTGGCCGACCTCGAAGTCGATGCCGTTGAGCACTTCGAGCGGCCCGAAGGACTTGTGCAGGTCGCGGATCTCGACGGCGGGCCGGGACTGGGTAGTCGTCATGTGGGTCACCGAGCCTTGGCGTAGCGGAGTTCGAGGCGTCGTACCAGCTGGGACAGCGGCAGGGTGATGATCAGGTAGGTGAGACCGGCGACCAGCAGCGGGGTCGCGTTGACCCGGTCGTTGAGCGTGTCCCGGCCGAACTTGGTGACCTCGATGGTCTGCGCGGTCACGCCGAGCACGTAGGCCAGCGACGAGTCCTTGGTGAGCAGGATCAGCTCGTTGGTCAGCGGCGGGATGACGATCCGGAACGCCTGCGGGATGACGATGGTGCGCATCGCGGTGAAGTGCGACATCCCGAGGGTGCGGGCCGCTTCCATCTGCCCCTTGGGCACGGCCTGGATACCGGCGCGGATGGTCTCGGCCATGTACGCCGCGGCGGTCAGGCCGAGGCCGATGCTGATCGACCCGAACACGCCGCCGGGGATCTCGCGCTCCGGGAAGGCGATGGGGATGCCGTACCCGACCAGGAAGAGCACCAGCAGCGCGGGCAGGCCGCGGAACAGCTCGATGTAGGCGGTCGCGACCCAGCGGTACGGCGCCACCCGGGACAGCCGCATCAGCGCCAGGATGGTGCCGAACACCAGGCCGAAGGCGAAGGCCCCGAGGGTGTAGAGGATGGTGTTGCGCAGCGCGACGGTGATGACCGTCGGAAACATCGACTCGATGATGTCGACGCGGAAGAACGCCTCCCGCAGCCGGCCCCAGTCCGCGGCGAGGACCACCACGGCGATGACGGCGACGAAGGTCAGGTACTGGAGCCAGAGGGACAGCCGTTCTCGCTGGCGGCGGCGCAGCTTCACGGTTCGACGCTCCTTGAGGGGTGCGGGGTTGCCGACGCGGAGGGCGCGCCCCGTGGACGCGCCCTCCGGTCGCGAGGATGGATCAGGCGTTCGGCTTCTTGCCGATCCACTTCTCGTAGATCGTGTCGTACGTGCCGTCCTGCTTGGCCTTGGACAGCGCGTCGTTGATCTTCTTGAGCAGCTCCGGGTTGCCGCCCTTCTTCACCGAGAAGCCGTACTGCTCGCCGGTGTCGAACTCGGCCGCGACCTCGAAGCCGCCCTGGTGCTCCTTGATGTACTCGGTCCAGACCGGCAGGTCGTTGATGGCGGCCTCGATCTGCCCGTTGGCCAGCGCCTGCTGCTCGGCGGCGAGGTCCTCGAACTCGACGAGCTGCAGGCCCTTCTCGTCGGCGAACTTCTTGGCGTAGTCCCGGCCGGTGGTCGCGGCCTGAACGCCCAGCTTCTTGCCCTTGAGGTCGTCGAGCGACTTGTACGGCTTGCCGGTCTTGACCAGCATCGCCTGCGTGGCGTCGAAGTAGGGATCGGAGAAGTCCATGACCTTCTTCCGCTCCTCGGTGATCGTCATGCCCGCGGCGGCCGCGTCGCACTTGCCGGCGTTGAGGTCCTGGCCGGACTTGATGCCCTCGAACGGGGTGTCGATGATGTTCTGCTGGACGCCGAGGTCCTTGGCGACCAGGTCCATGATGTCGACGTCGAAGCCGATCACCTTGCCGCTGGCGTCCTTGGACTGGAACGGCGCGTACGGCAGGTGGGTGCAGACGGTGAGCTTGCCCTTCTCGACGAGCTTGACCCCGCCCGCCTGAACCTCACCCTGATCCTTCTTGGCGCAACCGGCGGTCACCGCGAGGGCGGCGATCGCCACGACGACGCCAGCCCTGCGGACTGCGCTACGGACCTTCACGGCAGTGTCCCTCCGTTCGACCCCGCTGTGACGTGCAGCCAGGGTGGTGCAAAGACGGTGTGCGCGGGGGACGCTACCTGATCTGCGTTGCCGCACCAAGATCGCAAGTAAGGACCGCGTCCAAGCTGTGACCGTTCCGCACCGCCGAACCCGGCAGGCAGCGCCGAACGGGACACGGCGACGGCCTTGCCAGCAAGGTTTGAATGGTGGTTCACTTCTTGCGTGGCGTACCGGAGCACCGAGCGGGTCAAGGCCCGGCTGAGCGCCTCCCGCGAGCGGATCATCGCGGCCGCGCTGGAGATCATGGCCGGGCACGGGTACGCCGGCTGCACGGTCGCCGCCGTCGCCGAGCGGGCCGGCGTGGCCACCGGCAGCGTCTACCGCCACTTCCCCACCAAGGCCGACCTGTTCGCCGAGGTGTTCCGCACCGCCTCCCAGCGCGAGGTGGACGCCGTCGCCCGCGCCGCGGCGCTGGAGACCACCGCCGCGCAGCAGGTGTCCGCCGTCGCGCAGACCTTCGCCGGCCGCGCGCTGCGCTCCCCCCGCCTGGCCTACGCCCTGCTCGCCGAGCCGGTCGACCCGGCGGTCGACGCCGAGCGGCTCGTCTTCCGCCGGGCGTACGCGGACCTGATCGCCGACCACGTCGCCGCCGGCGTGGCCAGCGGCGAACTGCCCCCGCAGGACCCGGAACTGACCGCGACCGCCCTCGTCGGCGCCCTCGCCGAGGCCATGGTCGGCCCGCTGGCCGCCGGGGTCGCCGGCCCACACACCATCCCCGACCTGGTCACCTTCATCCACCGCGCGCTGGGAGTAGTGCCGTGACGACACACGAGGTCACCAACCAGGTTCCCCCGCTGGCCGGCTACGACGCGGCCGACGACCCGGCGCTGCTCGACGGGCTGGAGCGCGAGGGCGCCGGCTGGGCCGCCGCCGAACTGCACGAGCTCGGCCGGCTCGGCGGCGGGGAGCAGGCGATCGAGCACGGGCGGTTGGCCAACGAACACCCGCCGGTCCTGCGCACCCACGACCGCTACGGCAACCGCATCGACGAGGTGGAGTTCCACCCGGCCTGGCACGAGCTGATGAACACCGCCGTCACGCACGGCCTGCACGCCGCCCCGTGGGCCGACGTCCGGCCCGGCGCGCACGTCGCCCGCGCGGCCAAGTTCTACACCTGGCGACCCGACGCCGGGCACGGCTGCCCCATCTCCATGACCTACGCCGCCGTGCCGGCGCTGCGGCACGCCCCGGACCTGGCCGCGCGGTACGAACCGCTGCTCACCGCCGGCACGTACGACTTCGGCCTGCGCCCGCCGCTGGCCAAGCGGGGGCTGCTGGCCGGCATGTCGATGACCGAGAAGCAGGGCGGCTCGGACGTCCGGGCCAACACCACCACCGCCCACCCCGACCCGGACGGCAGCTACCGGCTGGTCGGGCACAAGTGGTTCACCTCGGCGCCCATGTGCGACCTGTTCCTCACCCTCGCCCAGGCGCCGGGCGGGCTCACCTGCTTCCTCGTCCCCCGGGTCCTGCCCGACGGCACCCGCAACCCGATGCGGCTGATGCGGCTGAAGGACAAGCTGGGCAACCGGTCCAACGCCTCGGCGGAGATCGAGTACGAGCACGCCACCGCCTGGCGCGTCGGGGACGAGGGCCGCGGCGTGCGCACCATCATCGACATGGTCAACCTGACCCGGCTCGACTGCGTCATCGGCGCGGCCGCCGGGATGCGCCAAGGGCTCATCACCGCCGTCCACCACGCCACCCACCGGCACGCCTTCGGCCGCTACCTGATCGACCAGCCGCTGATGCGCAACGTCCTCGCCGACCTGGCGGTCGAGTCCGAGGCCGCCACCGTCCTGATGATGCGGCTCGCCGGCGCCACCGACCGGTCCGCCCGCGGCGACGCCGGCGAGACCGCCTTCAAACGGCTCGCCCTCGCCGTCGGCAAGTACTGGGTCTGCAAGCGCTGGCCGGCGCACGCCGCCGAGGCCCTGGAATGCCTGGGCGGAAACGGCTACGTCGAGGAGTCGGGCATGCCACGGCTGTTCCGCGAATCGCCGCTCAACTCCATCTGGGAGGGCTCGGGCAACGTCGCCGCGCTGGACGTGCTGCGCGCCCTCGCCCGGGAACCCGAGGTGATGGCGGCGTTCCAGGCCGAGGTGGACGCCGCCGCCGGCGCCGACCCGCGGCTCGACGCCGCGCTGCGCCAGGTGCGGGCCGACCTGTCCGACCACGCCGACCTCGAACTGCGGGCCCGCCGGGTCGTCGAACGGCTCGCCCTGGTCCTGCAGGGTTCGCTGCTGGTCCGGCACGGCCACCCGGCCGTCGCCGACGCCTTCTGCGCCTCCCGCCTCGGCGGCGACCACGGCCAGGCCTTCGGCACCCTGCCCGCCGGCGTCGACTTCGCCGCCATCATCTCAAGGGCCACACCCAAGCTCGGCTGACCAAGGCGGCACTACGGCGGCACGGCGGGGCCGCCGGCCGCGGCGCCGACCGTTACGATCGGCGGGCACGCCCACTATGGACAGGGAGACCGCCGTGGCCGACACGACGTCAGGCGTACGCCCCGTGCCCGAGCAGCCGTCGTCGCGGATCGACCCCTCGGTGCCACACCCGGCCCGCCGCTACGACTACTGGCTGGGCGGCAAGGACAACTTCGCGGCCGACCGGCGCTCCGGCGACGCCGTCGCCGCGGCGTACCCGGCGATCCGGACCACCGTGATCGAGAACCGGCGGTTCATGCACCGGGCCACCCGCTACCTGGCCGGCACGGCCGGGATCCGGCAGTTCCTGGACATCGGCACCGGCATCCCGACCAGCCCCAACATGCACGAGGTCGCGCAGGGCGTCGACCCCGCCTCGCGGGTGGCGTACGTCGACAACGACCCGATCGTGCTCGCACACGCCCGCGCGCTGCTGAGCAGCAGCCCGCAGGGGGCCACCGCGTACGTCGACGCGGACCTGCGGGAGCCGGAGAAGATCCTCGCCCACCCCGACGTACGGGCCACCATCGACTTCGACCAGCCGGTCGGGCTGATGCTGGTGGCGATCCTGCACTTCCTCACCGACGCCGACGACCCGTACGGGATCACCCGGCGGCTGGTCGAGGCGCTCCCGTCGGGCAGCTACCTGGTGATCTCCCACGCGACCACCGACCTGGTGCCCCGGGACATCGCCGCGACGGCCGCGCCGGTCACCACCACCAGCATGATCGACATGGCGTTCCGCAGCCGCGACGAGTTCCGCGCCTTCTTCGACGGCCTGGAGTTCGTCGAGCCGGGCATCAGCCCGGTCACCGAATGGCGGCCGGACGACGCGCCGGAGCAGCGCCGGTCGGTCGCGCAGGCGTCCATGTACGCGGCGGTGGCCCGCAAGCCCTGACTGAGCGACCGGTCAGGCGTCGACGGTGAGGCGGACGGTCACCGGATCGCCGACCTCCAGCCCCTCCGCCTTCCGCACCGCCGCCTTGACCGGCACGATGTACCGGCCGTCCTTGGGCCACAGCGACGTCGCCCAGCCGGTGTCGCCGATCCGTGCGGTCACCGGGATCATGCCCCAGCCGTAGGTCACCAGCGCCGACGCCGCCTCCAGCTCACCGCACTGCTCCTCGGGAACGGTGACGAAGTGCCACGGCGCCGGCCCGCGCCAGAACCACAACTCGCCGGTGAACTCCAGGATCATCGACCCAGGATAGGAGCCGCGCGACGCGCGTCCAGGGCCCGCACGGCGACGACGCTCGTCCACACCAGCAGCGGGAAGACCGCCACCCGCTCCATCCCGCCGACGCCGACACCGACGTCGACCTGGGCCAGGAACAGGACGACACCGGTCACGCCAGTCATCCCGAGGGCGAGGCTCGCCGCCCGCACCGCGCCCAGCAGCGCCGACCGGCGGGCCAGCGCCGCCACCAGCATCCCGAGATTTCCCAGCACGAAGATGAGCAGCGCGGCGAGGAAGTGCAGGTTCTCGTCCACGTCCGCCGGGTACGCCCCGGCCAGCACGTACCCGGCCGCGCCGGCGAGGGTGAGCCGCTTCCTGGCGGTGGCGGCCGGGCCGCGGCCGAGGGCCGACCAGCCGAGCAGGACGCCGAGCGCGAGCAGCACCGTCCTCACCTACCTGGGCGCCCGCCCTTCGCCGTCCTGATCCCCGGGTCGCCGTTCCGGCCCGTCCGGCACGGTTCCGTGGCTGTGCGACGATCACGGCCATCGACGTTGAGCAGGGGTGACCGTGTTCCTCTTGGTGCATTACACCGACCTGGTGGTCGCATTGCTGGCCGTGCCCGTCGCCGTGGCGGCGATCTGGTTCGGGCTACGTCCCGCGGCGGCGGCAGGCACGAGGCCCTCGCGGATCTGGCGTCCGCTCTTCGGGCTGCTGCTCGGCGCGGCTGCGCTGCGGCTGGTCGCTGCTCTGCTGCTGCTGCGGAACGGGTGGGATTTCGCGGGTCCCAGGTTGGTGTTCGTGGCCCCGGCGTTGGGGGTGGTCGCGACGGTTCACGCGGTGTGGGTACGCCCGATGCTGCGGTCGCCGGACGAGCGGCGGGCTGCCACCTGGTCAGCCGGCCGCTGGGCGGCGGCGGTCTCGGCCGGTGTGGTGCTGGTGGCCAGCACGGCGCAGCTGGCGGGTGGGCGCGCCGCCGCGATCACCGGACTCGGGGTGGTCGTCGCCGCGGCGGTGGCGTACGCGTGGCGGCGTACCCGTCGGGGCTCGACGCCATCGCCCGGGCGGTCGCGCTGGTGGCTGACGGCGGCGAAGGGGGCGCTCGGCGTCGCGGTCGCCGCCGCGGTGTTCGTCGCGTGGTCCGCCGCCAGCGCCTTGCCGGCACGCAGCAGCATGACCGGCGGTCCCGTTGACGCCGGTGGCGGCCACGCCATGGACCACGGCCACCACGGTGTCAGTGTGACCACGCTGACCGGCACCGACACCACGGGCACGCCCGTGCGCCGGTTCACCTTGACGGCGCAGCCCGCCCGGATCGCACTGGACTCGGGACAGCAGGTGGAGGCCTGGACGTTCAACGGCGTGACGCCCGGCCCGCAGCTGCGGGTCCGGCTGGGCGACCTGGTGGAGGTGACGCTGGTCAACCGCCTGCCGGGCGTGGGTGTGACCCTGCACTGGCACGGCGTGGACGTGCCCAACGCGATGGACGGCGTGGCCGGGGTGACCCAGGACGCGGTCGCGCCCGGGAGCCGTTTTGTGTACCGGTTCCGGGCCGCGCAGGTCGGCACCTACTGGTACCACTCCCACGAGATGTCCTCCGTCCAGGTCCGTCGCGGCCTGTTCGGGGCGTTGGTGGTGCTGCCCGCCGACGCGCCCGAGCAGGGCGACGCCGTTGACGAGACGGTGCTGCGGCACACCTGGGTCGACGAGGACGGCGCGGCGACGCTCGGCGTGACCACCGGCGTGCAGCGGCGACAGGTGCCGGCCGGCCGTGCCGTACGGCTACGGCTGGTCAACACCGACGGCAAGCCCGCCACGTTCACCCTGACCGGCGCCCCGGTACGGGTCGTGGCGATCGACGGCACCGACGTCCACGCACCGGGCACGCTCGACGGCGTGCGGATCCTGGTCGGCGGTGGAGCCCGCTACGACCTCGCGTTCACCATGCCCGACCGGCCGGTGGTGCTGCACGCGGAGGGCCCGACGATCGTCTACAGCCCTGATGGGACCGCGGGCCCCGGCCGCGAGAGCCCGGCGCCGCCGCAGCTGGACCCCGCCCGCTACGGCACACCCGCCGCCACCCCGTTCGGGGCGGGCAGCCACTTCGACCGGCGCTTCACGCTCCGCATCGACGAACGGCTCGGCTTCTACGACGGCCGCCCGGCGGTGCGGTACACGCTCAACAACCGGTCGTTCCCGGACGTGCCGATGCTCATGGTCACCCCCGGTGACCTGGTCGAAGTCACCTACGTCAACCGCAGCGGCCAGCACCACCCGATGCACCTGCATGGCCACCACATGCTGGTGCTGGACCGCGACGGCCACCCCACGACCGGAAGCCCGTGGTGGGTGGACACCCTCGACGTCGGCCCCGGTGAGACCTACCGGGTGGCGTTCCGGGCGGACAACCCGGGGATTTGGATGGATCACTGCCACGACCTCGAACACGCCGCGAACGGCATGATCCTGCACCTGGGCTACGCCGGAATCAGCAGCCCCTTCCACACCGGGGCCGGCACGGTCAACCACCCGGAATAGTGCCCACTCTCAGAGGCTCAGCGGCCCCAGGTCGCTGGCCAGGGCCCGGAACCGCTCGCGTGGATCGGGCACCAGCCGCCGGGTGGACAGGTCGAGCAGGCCACCCACCCCGGTCACCGTGGCGACCTGCGTGCCGTCGGGCCGGGTCAGCTCCTGCACGATCTGGAAGGTCTTGCCCTCGCCCCAGCGGAACTCGCAGGACACGTCCACCTCGTCGCCGCCGCGCAGCTCCCGCAGGTACCGCACGGTGACCTCCAGGGCCACCGGGCCCACGCCGCTGGCGATCAGCCGGTCCTGGGAGATCCCCGCCGCGCGCAGGCACTCCCACCGGGCGTGCTCGCTGTACTGCAGGTACACCGCCTGGTTCAGGTGGCCCTGGGTGTCGAGTTCGTAGCCGCGGACGGTGACGCGTACCCGGAACGGATCTGCCATGGCGCGAGCCTAACCGCGGCGCCGGACCGGTCCTCAGGCCAGGTGGCCGCCGATCTTCGTGTAGCCGCGCAGCAGGTCCCGGGAGATGATCAGCCGCTGCATCTCGTCGGTGCCCTCGAAGATCCGGTACAGCCGAACCTGCCGGTACCAGCGCTCGATGGGCAGCTCGCGGGTGTAACCCATGCCGCCGTGGATCTGCAGCGCCCGGTCCACCACCCGGTTGACCATGCCGGCGCCGTAGAGCTTGCCCATGGAGGAGGCGTGCCGGGGGTCCAGGCCCTGGTCGACCGTCCACGCCGACTTGAGCACCAGCCACCGGGCGGCCTCCAGTTCGGTCTCCGAGTCGGCGATCATCCACTGGATGGCCTGGTTGGTGCCGATCTTCGCGCCGAAGGTCTCACGGGTGTTGGCCTGGTCGATGGCCATCTGCAGCACCCGTTCGGCGATGCCGATGGCGTGCGAGGGAATGGTGTAGCGGCCCTTGCCGATCCACTCCATGCCGAGCGCGAAGCCCTGGCCCTGCGCGCCGAGGATGTTGCGGTGCGGCACCCGTACGCCGTCGAAGATCAGCGACGCCGGGCCGCCCTCGCCCATCGTCTGGATGAGCTCCGACCGCCAGCCCATCTCCCGGTCCACCAGGAACGCGGTAGCGCCGCCGTTGCGGGCGCCCTTCTCCGGGTCGGTGACCGCGATGACGATCGCGAAGTCGGCGTCGTTGCCGTTGGTGATGAAGGTCTTCTCCCCGTCGAGCACCCAGTCGTCGCCGTCGCGGCGGGCGCGCAGCCGGATGTTGGCCGCGTCGGAGCCGGCGCCCGGCTCGGTGATCGCGAAGCAGGAGATGCGCTCCCCCTCGATGGTGGGGAGCAGGAACTCCCGCTTCTGCTCCTCGGTGGCGTGGAAGAGGATGTTGTCGGCCTCGCCGCCGAACCGGAACGGTACGAAGGTGCGCCCCAGTTCGGTCCAGATCAGCGACTGCATGACGGCCGGCAGGTCCATCCCGCCGTACTCCTGCGGGGTGGCCAGGCCCCAGAAGCCGAACTTGCGCGCCTTGAGCTGTAGCTCGCGCAGCTCGGACCGGTCCAGGCCGGGCTGGTGGGCGCGCTCGCGGCGCAGCACCTCCTGCTCCAGCGGCATCACCTCACGGGTGATGAAGGCCCGCGCGGTGTCCCGGACCGCCCGTTCCTCGTCGGACAGCGCGAAGTCCATCTCTCCTCCGGATCCTCTCGGTACGGGGCCGCACGGCGCGCGCGGAAGGTGCACCGGCCTCAAACTATCGGTGCAAGTTTTAGTTCGTCCAGACCCGGATGTGGCAGAGTCCGCTGGTAGTTTTCCGGTGACGTAGCTGAGGAGAACGCGATGGAGCTCACCCGGACCGACCTCTACCTGGACGGCCACTGGGTCACCGCGTCCACCGGGGAGACCATCCCGGTGCAGAACCCGGCGACCGAGGAGGTCATCGCCGCCGTCCCGGCCGGCACCGCCGCCGACGTCGACCGGGCCGTTGCGGCCGCCCGGGCCGCCTTCCCCGGCTGGGCCGCCGCCGCGCCGGCCGCCCGGGCCGCCCACCTGGACCGGCTGCACACCGCGCTGGCCGCCCGGGCCGACGACATCGCCCGGACCGTGGCCCTGGAACTCGGCACCCCGCTCAAGGTCGCCACCCGGGTGCAGGCCGGTCTCCCGCTCACCGTCCTGCGCAGCTACGTCGACCTGGCCGCCCAGCCAGCCGCCGAGGAAACCGTCGGCAACTCGCTGGTGGTCCACGAACCCGTCGGCGTGGTCGGTGCGATCACCCCGTGGAACTACCCGCTGCACCAGGTCGTCGCCAAGGTCGCCCCGGCGCTGGCGGCCGGCTGCACCGTCGTGCTCAAACCCAGCGAGCTGACCCCGCTGACGGCGTACCTGCTCTTCGACGCGATCGCCGAGGCCGGCCTGCCGTCCGGCGTGGTCAACCTGGTCACCGGCACCGGACCCGTCGTCGGCGAGGCCCTCGCCGCCCACCCCGACGTCGACATGGTCTCCTTCACCGGGTCCACCGCCACCGGCCGGCGCATCGCCCACCTCGCCGCCGACCGCATCGCCCGGATCGCGCTGGAACTCGGCGGCAAGTCGGCCAACGTGATCCTCGACGACGCCGACCTGGCCACCGCGGTCAAGGTGGGCGTCGGCAACGCGTTCCTCAACTCCGGGCAGACCTGCACCGCCTGGACCCGGATGCTGGTGCACCGGTCCCGCTACGACGAGGCCGTCACCCTCGCCGCGCGGGCCGCCGAGGGATACCGGCTCGGCGACCCCTTCGACCCGGCCACCCGACTCGGCCCGCTGGTCTCCGCCGCGCAGCGGCAGCGGGTACGCGACCACGTCCAGAAGGGACTCGCCGACGGCGGCCGGCTCGTCGCCGGCGGACCCGACGCCGCGGTGCCCGGCCGGGGCTTCTTCGTCGCCCCCACCGTGATCGCCGACGTCGACCCGGACAGCGCCCTGGCCCAGGAGGAGATCTTCGGGCCGGTCCTGTCGGTGCTCCCCGTCGACGACGACGAGCACGCTGTCGCCGTGGCCAACAACTCCCGGTACGGGCTGGCCGGCGCGGTCTGGTCCGCCGACCCGGAGCGGGCCCTGCGGGTCGCCCGCGGCATGCGCACCGGCGCGGTCGACATCAACGGCGCCCCGTTCAACCCGCTCGCCCCGTTCGGCGGCTACAAGCAGTCCGGCCTCGGCCGGGAACTGGGCCGCCACGGGCTGAACGAGTTCCGCCAGACCAAGGCCATCCAGCGATGAGGGCGCTGGTCGCCCGGGCCACCGGGACCCCGCCCCAGGTCGAGGAGATCGAACTGCCCAGCCCCGGCCCCGGCGAGGTACGGGTGGACATCCGGGCCGCCGGGCTCTGCCACTCCGACCTGTCCATGGTCAACGGCACCCTCACGCCGCCGTACCCGCTGGTGCTCGGCCACGAGGCCGCCGGGGTCGTCGCCGAGGTCGGCGGCGCGGTCACCCGCGTCTCCCCCGGCGCCCACGTCGTGCTGAACTGGGCGCCACCGTGCCGGCAGTGCTGGTACTGCGGCCACGGCGAGCCATGGCTTTGCGAACGCGCCGGCGCGCCCGCCGCCGCCCGAGGCCGCACCTCCACCGGCGAGCCGCTGCACGTCACGCTCGGCCTCGGCGCCCTCGCCGAACAGGTGGTGGTGCCCGAGCAGGCGGTGATCCCGGTCCCCGCCGACCTGCCCTTCGACGCCGCCGCCCTGCTCGGCTGCGCCGTACTCACCGGCGTCGGTGCGGTCCGCCGCACCGCGGCGGTCGCCCCCGGCGACGCGGTCGCCGTGATCGGGCTCGGCGGCGTCGGCCTGTCGGTGGTCTCCGCCGCCCGCGCCGCCGGCGCCGACCCGGTCATCGCCGTCGACCGCTCCCCGGCCAAGGCGAAACTGGCCGCCACCGCGGGCGCCACCGACTTCCTGCTCGCCGACGAGACGATCAACCGGGCGGTCCGGGCACGCACCGGCGGCCGCGGCGTCGACCACGCCCTGGAGTGCGTCGGGCGCAGCGAGACGATCCGCACCGCCTGGCGGGCCACCCGCCGCGGTGGGCAGGTGACCGTGGTCGGCATGGGCGCCAAGGACGACATCGTCGGGCTCAGCGCCCTGGACATCTTCCACTCGGCCCGCACCCTGCGCTCCTCGGTCTACGGGTCGTCCGATCCCGACCGGGACGTACCGGAACTGGCCCGGGCGGTGCTCGACGGGACCCTCGACCTCGCTCCCCTGATCACCGACCGGACCACACTGGACGGCGCCGCCGCGGGTTTCGACCGGATGGCCCGCGGCGAGGGCGCGCGGACCGTCGTCCTGCCCTGAGGACGGCCGGCGCGGCGTAATTCACGTGCGGCTCCGGCCGGGGCGGCCCTAGCATCCGGCCCGTGACTCTGGAGATCGTGAGCCTCGCCGACCGTCCCGACCTCGCGCCGCTGCTGACCAACGCCGACTTCGACGGGGCGTGGCCGACCTTCATGCTCCAGGACATGTTGAGCTCCGTGTACTACGCGGTCGCCGACGACGTCTACCCCGACCTGGTGCTCGCCGCGATCGACCCCGCCGAGCCGGGACGCGCCGTCGCCCGCGGGTACGCCGTGCCCGTGCACTGGCCGGAACCGGAACTGCCCGAGGGCGGCTGGGAACGGATGATCCAGCGGGCCACGGTCGACCGGCACCTCGGACGGCAACCGACGATGGCCTCGGCGCTGGAGATCACCATCCGACCCGACCGGCGGGGAGGCGGCGTGTCCGCGCTGATGCTGGACGCCATGCGGACGGCGGTCGCCAAGCGCGGCCTCGACACCCTCGTCGCGCCGGTCCGCCCGAACGGCAAGCACACCCAGCCCGACCTGCCCACCGCCGAGTACGCGACCCGGGTCCGCGCCGACGGCCTGCCGGTGGACCCGTGGCTGCGGGTGCACGTCCGGGCGGGTGGGCGGATCGAGCGGGTGGCGACCCGGTCGATGACCATCACCGGCACTCTGGCGGAATGGCGGGACTGGACGGGCCTGCCGTTCGACACCAGCGGACCGGTGCACGTACCGGGCGCGCTGGTGCCGGTGCTCTGCGACGTGACACACGACTACGCCGTCTACGTCGAGCCGAACGTCTGGGTGCGACACCGCCTGTAGCCAGGCGGCCCGGCTGGCCGCGGCGGCCGACGCGTACGCCCGTCCCGGGCGCAGCCGAACCGTGCAGACCAAACGGTCCTGAGCCCGCCGGCGCGGCGCTCGCGGTCGCCCGTCACCCGGATGCGCGGCGCCCGGGGACGCCGTCGACCAGCAGAACGACGCCCTCGGTGGCCGCCTCCCGATCGCGGGAGATCTCCCGGTATTCGGCGGAGGTGGACCAGCGTTCGAAGTCGTCCCGGCTGTCGAAGGCCATCAGGATCACCTTCTGGTGCGACCAGTTCCCCTCCACCACCTCGGGGGACTCGTCGGCGGCGAGCAGCCGCCCCCGGTAGCGGGCGAGGACGGGCAGGAACGCGGCGACGTACCGGTCGTAGCGCGGGCGGTCGTGGATGGTGATCTGGGCGAGGGCGAAGACGGCCACCAGGTCATGTTACTCATCGGTAAGCAGCCGGGGGCGATCGCCGGTCGGTAATCCGTCAATGCGTCACCGCCCTGACCTGCGGATACTGTGGTGCAAGGTGCATTCGCCCAGGTCGGACGACTCCCCCGACGACTGGAGGGCCCACTCATGTCCACCGACACCACCGCCCCACCCGCCGGCACCGGCAGCGCGCCCGCCCGGAAAGCCGGGAAGAACACCGTCCCGGAGGCGGTGTGGCAGGTGCGGGTCCGCACCAAGCTGGACGACCTCCACCAGCAACTGCGGGAGTTGGCGACGGCCGACCCGGCGAACGCCGCCCGCGTCGACGAGCTTCGGACGCAGCTGTCCAGGGTGGAGCCGGCCCTGAGGCGCAGTAACGTCATCGGGTGGCTGCGCGGCGGGAACGTCGAGTACGCATGGCAGACCATCCACGCGGTGGAGCGTGCCATGGTGCCGCTGCGCACGCCGGAGGAGCTGCTCGGGCTGCTGCCCGCGTACCAGGCGGCGGCCGGGCGGTACCTGGCCACCGACGACAAGGCGCTGACCGCGTTCGACCCGCAGGCCGACCTCGCCCAGCCGGCGCTGCTGCGGGCGAAGGTCCAGGCTCTGCTGCTGCGCTACCACACCGAGTCGGACGAGTTCAACGAGTCGGTACGCCGGCTGCGCAACCGCATGCTCGGCCTGTCCGTCCTCGCGCTGGTCGCCGAGACACTGATGGTGCTGGTGCAGTGGCGCAGCCCGGACGTGCAACTGCTCAAGCCACCCACCGACGCGGCCGGCGTACCGGCGTGGCGGCTGCTGTTCTTCGTCCTGATCGCCGGCGCGCTGGGCGCCTTCATCAGCGCGCTGCCCTCGATGATCACGTCCCGGTCCGGTGGCCTGCCGTACCGGCTGCCGTTCCAGCAGGGCCTGTTGAAGCTGGCGATCGGGCCGCTGGTCGCCGTCGTCGGGATCATGCTGGTGATCGGCGGCCTAGTGGAGACCACGGTGAGCAGCACGGCCGCGCTGCTGGGCGTGGCGATCGTCTTCGGCGCCGGCCAGCAGGCGGTCACCGCGTTCGCCGACCGCCGGGCGTCGGAGCTGCTCAGCCCGGTCACGAAGAGCTGACCCCAGGGCCGGTGGTGGCGCCCCGGCCCGCCGCGGCGGCCCCCCCCGGCCCCCCCCGGGC